>JAHEKF010000125.1 GCA_024638465.1 Rhodospirillaceae bacterium
GAGATCGCGCCGCGCGGGAAGCGAGCGGCGATCCGCGGCCGTCGGTCGAGGAGCGTTACACGAGCCGCGCGCACTATCTGGGTCTCGTTGCCGAGGAGGCGATCGCGCTGATCGACGACGGCTATCTATTGGCACAGGATCTGCCCGAGATACTCGAGCAGGCCGGAACCATCTGGGACTATGTGACTCGGTAGCAGGCTCAACGATGACGACGAGAGAAGCTTCGATGCAAGAGATGCTGTCCGAACCGGCGCAGTGACGACATGAATCTGCTAAAACCGATTTTTGCGCTATACGCCGCCGCGCTGGTGGCATTCCCGCAGCTAACGGTCGCGGCAGATCTCACGGGCGTCTGGCAGGCCACCTCACCGCGCAGCGCTTCGGGCGCCAATATGCCGCCACTGACCGCACGCGCGAAAGCGGATTATGAGGCTTTCGATCCGCGCGACGATCCTGTCATCCGCTGCGTTCCCGCGGGATTCCCGCGCACGGGGCTGATTATCTACCCCTTCGAGATCGTTCAGACCGAGGATCTGGTCGTGTTTCTCTATGAGTCGAACGGGCTTGTCCGGCACATCTATATGGATGGGCGCGAGATTCCGGACTATATGCCGCCCGCGAAGTCCGGTTATTCGATGGGGCGCTGGGAGGGCGAGGAACTCGTCGTAACGACGACAAGGATCGCACCGGCGATATTGAGTTTCGGTGGTGTCCCGCAATATGGCGATCTCGAGGTCATCGAGCGCTATCGACTCGTCAACGATGGGCAGGGCCTCGAAGCCGATGTCACAATCACGGCGCCGGAGACGATCACGGCGCCGTGGACCCGAACCTTTACCTGGGAACTCGACCCCGACGGCATGATCTTTGAATGGTCGTGCGACCCCGAAGACAGCCGGTTCTAGGAGTGTCCGCGATGCGCAAGCTCTTGAGCGCGGCGAGTCTGCTGTTCGTGGCGTCGGCTGCGGCGCATCACTCGATGCCTGCACTGTTCGATGCCGCTGCCGAAGTTGAAGTGGCCGGCGTCGTGACCGATTTCGAATTCATCGCGCCGCACGGCTTCATTCACCTGGACGTTGCCGGTGGTGACGGCGAAATCATCGCCTGGGAGCTCGAAACCTATCCGCCGGGAATGCTGATCCGCAAGGGGTTGACGCCCGACACGCTCCCGATCGGCGAGCGGATTTCTGCAGTTGGCCATCCGGCGCTCGACGGCCGGCCGCTGATGCGTCTGCTTACGATCACAATGTCCGACGGAGAAGTTCGCGTCATTCAGTAGTGGAGACAACAATGCACCGAGATCGAATCCCGCAAGCGATGGCTACTTTTACTCGGCGCGAATTTCTCTATTCAACCACTGCAGCGGCAGTCGCTGGTGTCTCCGCCTGTTCAACCGGACCAACCGAGCTGCCGTTGCCCGACCGTTTCAGCTACGACAATCTTTCCTCGGATGACTACGTTGAACCGCTGACGATTGTTCGCGAGGTGCCGGGCGACGATGTCTTTACCGAGGGTCCGGCGCTGGCACCGGACGGAAGCATTTATTTCACGACCCGCGTCGACGAGTCGATTATGCGCTGGAATCCGGCGGCCGCGTCGCTCGAGAGATTTCGGGGGAACAGCAATATCGCCAACGGTTTACTGTTCGATCGTCAGGGTCGACTGCTGATATGCGAAGGCGGCGCGAATCGTCTGACGCGACTCGATATCGAGACCGGAGAGCTCGAGGTGCTCGCCGATAGCTACGACGGACTACCGATCGATCCGCCCAACGATCTCTGCATCGACGCGGCGGATCGAATCTATTTCTCGTCTCGCCCGTCAACGGGTGCGTTTTCTCGCGGCAACATCGTGTCGGTTTATCGACTGGACCCCGATGGCGCGATGACGCGGCTATTGGGCTGGCCAGAGGTGCATATGCCGAACGGCGTTGCGATCTCGCCCGATGGCGGTACGTTCTATCTGATCGAGACGCACAGGGATACCGACCATCATCGCGACATTCGCGCCTACGATCTCAGTGGTGACGGAACGCTCAGTAACGGACGCGTGATCGTCAACTTCTATCCCGGCCGCAGTGGCGACGGTCTGGCCGTCGACGAGCAAGGCAACCTATATGTCCTCGGTGGGCTGCACGCGTTGCGTGGCAGCAGCGAGACGCTCGATACGCGGCCCGGGCTGCACGTTTTCTCGCCGAGCGGCGAGTTGCTTGCGTATGCCCGTACGCCAGAAGATACGGCGACGAACTGTTGTTTCGGTGGCGGTGACCGCCGCACGCTCTACATCACTTCGGGCCGCCATCTGCTCGCAACGAGAACCGCGATTCCCGGCAAGGCGAGTTAAGCGATCGACTTGGTAAAGCGCTACGCTTTTCCTGCAGATCAGTAGAGGCGAAGCCGCCCGACGAGCGTCAGCGCGTCCGCGTCGCGTCTGGCAACGACGATATCGCCTTCTTCCGCGCCGGTGCGCAGTAGCGAGCTGATGTTGATCTGGTGCGTTACCAGAAGAGTAGGCCGGCTCAGATCGGCATTCGCTATCCACTCGGCCGTCTCATTTGTCATGCGACTGCCCTGGCCGGGAAAGCTGAACAAGGAATTCAGTGAGGGCAGCGCTTCGACCTCGCCAAGATTCAGAAGCTCGGCAGTCTCCACACAACGGCACCATTGACTGGATATGACTTGCGCGTCGGCAATACCCGCGTCGCGCAGCTGTGCGCCGATCAGCGCCGCCTGCTCGCGGCCGCCATCGGACAGGTTGCGTTGCGTGGAGCAGTCGCCAAGACGAAAGTTCGGTGGATCATCCGATCCCGGAGCTGTCGAATGGCGCATGAGCCCGACATGGCTGCCGTCCTGCAGGAGAGTAATCAACTCCGCATCGCTCTGGGCGACCGCGGCCTGGTTGAAGGCGATCAGCAGCGAAATCTGGCACGCGGCCAGAATCCGTGGGCACCGAAGTCCGATGTCTATCCTTTGACGAAAGCGCAATAGGTTCATAACCACATGATGCCTGCCGCGGTGGGGCGTGGAAAGCGAGCGGTGGCTGCTAAAATAGCGAAATGCCCTCGGATCGGCGGAGACGATAATGAAATTCCTGGCGCTGCCAGCCACGCTGGTCGCGATCGCGCTGCCCGCAATGGCACATCACAGCGACGCGGGGCTGGACATGGAGTCGATCACGGTGGTCGAGGGAACGGTCACCGGATACTACTTTCGCAACCCGCATATCTATTTCACGGTGGATGTGTCGAATGGCCACGGTGAGTTTGTCGAGTGGACGATGCAGATGGGCTCGGTGGTCACTTCGTCGCGGCGCGGCTGGAGCCGCGATTCACTAGCAGCCGGAGATCGCATCGTTGCCGAATTGCATGCCTCCATCGACGGGCGACCCTATGGGCTCGTCTCACGCGTGGACAAGGAAGACGGCACCGTGTTCGACTCGCCTTACTACGAACCCGATGTCACGGCAGCTGCGACGTCTCTCGACGGCATCTGGATGGCGAATTCCTCCGAACTCGTCAGCTACCCGGGCGGGTTTGACGGGTTCTTTCGCGCGAATCTCGCGTTGACCGAAGCCGGGCGTCTCGCAATGGAGAGCTTCGATCCATTGTCAGCGGAGAATCCCGAGTCGACCTGCCGAGGTCGGCCATCTCCGGCGATGATCGTTTCTTCGAATCTCTATCCGATCCGGATCAGCGTCAACGACGAAGATCAGACGGTCATCATTCATGCGCAATACTGGGACGAAATCCGAACCGTTTACATGGACGGACGTCCGCACCCCGACCCGAGTGTTCGCAGCCATTCCGGACATTCGATCGGACAATGGGAAGGGGATACGTTAGTCGTCGATACAGCCAACTTCTCAGATCACCGCTCCCCCTATCAGATCGGGGTGCCTTCCGGCGCAGAAAAGCATTTGATCGAACGCTACCGGCTCATCGAGGGCGGTACGCGTCTTGCCGTGGAATTCACGCTCTCCGATCCCGAGTTCCTCGCGGCGCCGCTGACCCACGCGCGCGAGCTTATTTTTTCGCCGCATCTGTCTTTCGAGCCGTTCGACTGCGATCC
>JAHEKF010000014.1 GCA_024638465.1 Rhodospirillaceae bacterium
TTGCGGCATAGATCGCGTTGGCGATAGCGCCGCCCACCGAAGCCAGACCGATCTCGCCCATGCCCGTTGGCGGATTGTCGGTCGAGATTGCGCGGACTTCGATATTGGGCATCTCGCTCATGCGCATCACCGGGTAGTCGTAGTAGTTGTTCTGCTGGACCACGCCGTTTTGGATGTCGAGCGTTTCCTGCAGCGCGTTGCTGATACCGAAGACGACGTTGCCTTCGAGCTGGGCCTCGGAGTTTCTCGGCTGCAGGATGTAGCCGGCATCCGCCGCCATCCAGAAGCTGTGCACGGTGACCATGCCGCTGGCACGGTCCACGGAGACTTCCGCGACGCCAGCACCGAAAGTCGAGCCGTAACCGGCCAGTGACAAGCCGAGCGACGTCCCGTCGCGCGACGTGCCCCAGTCGGACATCTCCGCTACAGCCTCGAGGACGCCGAGCGCGCGCGGATTGTTGTGGCATAAACCCCGGCGAAACTCGAGCGCGTCCCGGCCCCGCGCAACCGCGAGTTCATCGACGAACGACTCGGCCGCGAATTTGGTGTAGCTCGTTGCGACGCCGCGCCAGGCGCAGACACGCGATCGCCGCTCCGTGATGATGTGCTCCGCGAGAAAGTTCGGGATGTCGTATCGCGAGCTCTCGCTGCCGAGCATGGCGATCACGTCGCGTCCGTTCGACGCCTCCCAGCGGGGCGGGTTCATGTACTCGAGCACGCGCGGCGCCGCGACGCGGTGATGCCAGCCGATCAGGTTGCCGTCGGCATCGAACGCGGCGCGCATGCGTTGTGCTGCCGCATTGCGGAACGTTCCATCCTTGACGTCGTCCTCGCGCGTCCAGATCACTTTGACCGGACGCCCGATCTCGCGGGAGATGTACATCGCGTCTTCGGCGTACTTCTGTTTCCGTAGCGTGCGCCGGCCGTAGCCGCCGCCGATCTGCATCGGATGCAGCGTAATACGGTCGGGTGTCGTACCGAGGAATTCGGACGCGCCGAGAATCGACAGGCTCTGCGTTTGCGTGCTCACCCAGAGCTCCGCCGCCATGCCGTCTTCGGTCACGTGCGCGGTTGCGTTCATCGGTTCCATCTGCGCGTGATAGGCAGGATCGGTGCGATAAGTCTGTTCGAAGACCTCGGCAGCGTTCGTGAACGGCTCAACGATGTCGCCGGTCTCGCGCCAGGCGTTGCCGCTTTGGCTCAGATCTTCGGCCTGGACTACCGCGGCTTCCAGATCGACTGCGAGATTCGCTTCGCGAAATGGCGAGTTCTCCGTCCAGGTGACCGCCAGCGCCTGCTTGCCCCAGAGACTGGCTTCGAAGGTGTCGGCGACGACCCCGACTCCCCATGGCAGACGTACGATGTCCGTCACACCGGCAACGGCTCGCGCCGCGGTGTCGTCAATCTCGACTGGTTCCTCGCCCTCGACGGGAGAGCGCAGCACCGACGCATAAACCATGTCGGGCACTTGCACGTCGATGCCGAACTCGGCCGTCCCATTGGTCTTCGATGGCACGTCGCGGCGCGGAATGTCGCTGCCGAGGTAGCGGTGGGTGCCAAACGCCTTGAGTTCGTCTTCGCCGATCTCTGGTAGCTCATCCGGTGTGTCGGTGAAGCTCGCGATTTCGCCATAGCTCAAGCGCCGGCCCGATGGCGCATGCACGACGACGCTGGGTTCGGTCTCCAGTTCGTCGACCGGGACGTCCCAATAAGCGGCGGCAGAGTCGACGAGTATCCGCCGCGCCTGCGCACCCGCGATTCGGATCCGTTCGAAGTAGGCCTGCACCGTGAGACTGCCGGCGGTGTACAACATGTTCTGGAAGAACGGGTTGCCATAGGCCTCGTCGTGGATCGTCACCGTGTGGACGTCAACCTTTTCCCAGTCGGCGTCGAGCTCGTCGGCGAGTACGAGCGGCAACGCGGTCGATGTGCCCTGGCCCATCTCGGTTCCGGGGTACTCGATCGTGATCCGGTCGTCGGTGCCGATCGTGACCCAGATGTTCGGGTCGAGATCGGTGCCGCTGCCGGTGACGGGCGGTGTCGCTTCTTCGGTGCTGCACGCGGTCATGATGCCGCTGCTGCCGATGACGAGCGTCAGCCCGCCGACACCCTGGAGAAATTCACGTCGATTCGATTGCAGAAGATCCTTGTTCATCTCAAGCCTCCTCGACGGCGCGCTCGATGGCTCTGATGATGCCGTTGTAGGTGCCGCAACGGCAGATGTTGGTGCTCATGTGCGCGACGATTTCTTCCCGTGTGGGGTTGGGATTCGTGGTCAGCAAATCGGCCGCGCGCATGATCTGCCCCGACTGGCAGTAGCCGCATTGCGGGACCTGCTCCTCGACCCAGGCCTGCTGCAGCGGATGGTCACCGTCAGGAGACAGTCCTTCGATCGTGGTCACTTCACGGCCTTCGACGGCTGCGACCGGCGTCAGGCAGGCGAAGGTTGCCGAGCCATCGAGATGAACGGTGCACGCGCCGCACTGGCCGACGCCGCAGCCGAACTTCGTCCCCGTCATCCTGAGGTGTTCGCGAACAACCCAAAGCAGCGGCGTCCGTGGATCGACGTCGATATCGACGGCTGCCCCGTTAATCGTGAAATTTGCCATGTTTTTCCCCTCGCCTTGCGCGAGCCGCGCACGGAACTGCGCCCCGTTTCACGCGCCAGCCGGACTATCGCCACAATGCATCGGCGCTGTGGGTCGTGTGCGGTTAGTGTGCCAGATTCGGACTCTCGAGATCGACACCCGCCCGCCCGCACGGTCGCCCGTACCGCCGGCGCAGCGCATTTTTGAGCTAGAATACGCCCGCCGCCGGCCGGCCCGCCGCGACACTGTCCGCGGTTGTGACCGGCTCGTGAATTAACTACCATAAGCGGTTCTGCAATCGTTTGCAGAGAAACCGCGAAAGAGTAACCGCATGCCGACCTATACTTACGAGTCGATACCGACGGACGGATCCGCGCCCGCGCGCTTCGAAGTCGTGCAGCGTATGAATGACGCGCCGTTGAACTCGCATCCCGATACGGGCGAGCCCGTGCGCCGCATCATCACGGGCGGGCAGGGGATCAAAGGCAAGCCGATCCGGCGCTCTACCGTGGTCAACAAGAACCTCGCCGGAGCGACCCCCTGCGGCTGCGCGTCGGCGGCGCTGGCAACTGCGACGGGAAGACCCGCTGCCGCGCTCAAACACCGGCACGCCGGTCACTCGCACGGACCTCACCGACACTAAGCGACGAGCGCAACGGCGCTCACCCTGGAGACGATCAATGGCTACGTCCGACGACAACAACGCACTCGACACGAACTGGAACTGGGACCGGCCGATCGCATCACCAGGCCGGATGAACGTCGACTTCGAGGAGCGTGTCAATTTCGATCGCTTGCGCGATTATCGCGTTGCGCGCACCCGGCAGGCGATTGCGAATTCCGATCTCGGCGCCGTGCTTTGCTTCGACAACAACAACATCCGCTACATTACTGGCAGCGTGATTGGCGAATGGGCCCGCGACAAGATTTGTCGCTATACGCTGTTTACGGGTACGTCCGATCCCTATCTCTGGGATTTCGGGTCCGCCGCAACGCACCACCGCCTGTTCGCACCGTGGCT
The DNA here is from genome assembly GCA_024638465.1 of Rhodospirillaceae bacterium. GTDB lineage: Bacteria > Pseudomonadota > Gammaproteobacteria > Steroidobacterales > Rariloculaceae > SMWC01. The sequence goes on from JAHEKF010000014.1 coordinate 3,610, forward strand.
GCAGCCGGATCGTTGCCGCGCCGGCATGCTCGGCCTCCGAGGCTCGGTCGCCGAAGAAGCCGGACTGTTCAGGAATGCGGCGGAGGAGATTGCTGAACTGCTGAAGAAAGAGGGCGTCGCCGACATGCCCGTCGGCGTCGATGTTGCGGAGCCGCCGATGATGTTCGCGCTCAAGGCAGCCGGCATCGATGTCCGCGACGGCCAACAGGTTATGCTGAACGCGCGTCAGATCAAGAGCGTTGACGAGATCATGCTGTTGAATACGGCGGCATCGATGGTCGACGGCACCTACCAGGTCATCGCCGAGGCGCTCAAGCCCGGTGCCCGGGAAAACGAGATGGTCGCGCTCGCGAACCACCAGCTTTACGAAGCGGGTTCCGACGACGTCGAGGCGATCAACGCGGTCTCGGGCGAGCGCTGCAGTCCGCATCCGCATAATTTCACCGACCGGATGTACCGGCCCGGCGATCAGGCATTCTTCGACGTGATTCAGTCCTACATGGGTTATCGCACCTGTTATTACCGGACGCTCAACGTCGGCTCGTCGACGCCGGCGCAGGAAGATGCCTATCGGCGCGCGCGGGAATGGATCGATGTCGCGATAGATATGGTGAAGCCGGGAGTCACCACCGATCATATCGCCGAGAAGTGGCCGGAAGCGCCCGAGTTCGGTTTCGAGAATGAAATGGAAGCCTTTGGCCTGCAGTTCGGTCACGGTCTGGGACTGGCGCTTCACGAACGCCCGATCATCAGTCGCCTCGTGTCACTCGATAATCCTTTCGAGTTGCAGGAAGGCATGGTGTTCGCACTCGAAACCTATTGCCCTGCGGCTGACGGTAACGGTGCCGCCAGAATCGAAGAGGAAGTCGTCGTAACGCCTGACGGCTGCAGAATCATTACGCTGTTCCCGGCACAGGAACTGTTCATCGCGAACGAGTATTAGAGCGCACTCGCTTTCAGGAACCCGATTACATAGAGACGATTAACCATGCAAACAGAATTATTCATCGGCGGTAAGTGGCGACCGGCATCGGACGGCGCGAAGTTTCCGATCATCGATCCTTCGACGGAAGAAACGATTGCGGATGTTGCGAGCGCGACAGTTGACGACGTGATCGAAGCGGTCGAGCTTGCGGATGCTGCCGGAAAGGAGTGGGCGCAGCGAGCGCCGCGCGAGCGCGCCGAAATCCTTCGCAAGTGCTGGGAACTTCTCGACAGTCGCAAGAGCGAAATTGCCGAGTACATCGTCAGGGAGAACGGCAAAGCGCTGCCCGATGCCGTCGGTGAGACGAGTTATGCGATCGAGTTCTTTCGCTGGTACTCCGAGGAGGCCGTGCGTAACTACGGTGAGATACTGGAGTCGCCCGCCGGCGGCAACAAGATCGTTGTCGTGCATCAACCTATCGGCGTCAGCGTACTCGTCACGCCCTGGAATTATCCGGCTGCGATGGCAACCCGGAAGATCGCTCCCGCAATAGCTGCCGGCTGCCCGGTCATACTGAAGCCGGCATCGGACACACCGCTGACGGCATTGCTGGTCGCAGAGATCCTGACCGAAGGCGGCGTGCCGCCCGGCGTCATGAACGTAATTCCTTCGCGACGCTCGGGCGAAGTCGTGAGCGCGATGCTGCATCATCCCGCCGTGCGCAAGCTTTCGTTTACAGGCTCGACCGAAGTCGGCCGCGGCCTGCTGCGTGAAGCTTCCGACTGCATCGTTAACTGCTCGATGGAGCTTGGTGGCAACGCGCCTTTCCTGGTTTTCGACGATGCCGATATCGATGCCGCGGTGGCCGGTGCGATGATCGCGAAGATGCGCAACGGCGGCGAGGCCTGCACGGCCGCGAACCGCTTCTATGCTCACGAGAAGATCTACGATGAGTTCGCGGAGAAATTCGCAGCGGCCATGAAAGCGTTCAAGGTCGGCCCCGGCCTCGAGGACGGGGTGCAGCTCGGGCCTATGGTCAACGAGTGGGCGATCAAGGATATCGATGCGCTCGTTCAGGACGCAGCGAAGCGCGGCTCGGATGTTCTGACCGGCGGCGCGCCGCTCGACCGCCAGGGCTATTACTACCCGCCAACCGTGCTCGGTCATGTGCCCGAAGACGCCAACATTATGCATGATGAAGTTTTCGGCCCGGTCGCTCCTATCGTTGCATTCAGCGACGACGACGAAGTCATTGCCAAGGCCAACAATACCGAGTACGGGCTCGTTTCGTATCTCTACACGAAGAATCTCAAGCGAGGCATGGCCGTTTCCGAACGACTCGATGCCGGAATGATCGGGCTGAACCGCGGTCTCGTTTCCGATCCGGCCGCGCCTTTCGGTGGGACCAAGCAGAGCGGACTCGGACGCGAGGGATCTCACGAGGGTATGCGGGAATACATGGAGACGAAGTACATTGCCGTGGAGTGGTAGTCGCGCATGAAGGTACTGATGCCGCAACTCGGCGAAACCGTCGCCGAGGGTACTGTCGCGGTCTGGCGCAAGCGTGTCGGTGATCAGGTCGAACTGGACGAGATTCTTGCCGACGTAGAAACGGATAAGGCGGCCGTCGAAATTCCTGCCGGCGCTGCGGGCGTTCTCACCGATATCCTCGTGCTCGACGGGGAGACCGTCGACGTCGGCACGGTGCTCGCAATAATCGACGACGGAACTGAAGACGTTATCGCCGATGACGACCCGACGCTGGTAGCGGAGCCGGCCCTGGAGCTCGAAGCGCAATCTGCGCCGGCTGCCGCACCGGCCGTGGCTGCAGCCGGGTCACGCATAACCCGCACCGGCGCGCAGCGGCTATCGCCGGTTGTACGCCGCTTGCTCGGTGAACATGGTCTCGATGCAGCGGCATTGACCGGAACGGGCCGCGATGGCCGCATCACGCGCCGCGACGTGCTCGCTGCGATGGAAGCCCGACCTGCGCCGGCGCCCGCTCCGGTGACTTCTGTTTCCGAAGCGCCGCCGCTACGGCCGGTTCCGGGAGAGACGGTTTCTTTCTCGCGAACACGGCAGGCGAACGCAGTGCAATCGGTCGCTTCGAAAGCGACGAGCGCACATGTCCTGCAGTCGGTCGAGATCGACTTCAGCGCGGTACAGCGCGCGCGTGTGCAAGCGTCAGGATTGAGCCTGCTGGCGTTTCTCGCACACGCCGCTTGTCGCGCTTTACGCGAATTCCCGAACTTGAACGCCAGCGTCGACGGTGACGCCTTCGTCATGCATTCCGACATCAATCTCGGCGTGGCGGTGGATCTCGGTGCCGAAGGCGTGCTGACTCCCGTGATCGCTGCCGCCGACGAGCTGACCGTATCGGGGCTCGATGCGCGCATCGGAGATGTCATGGCAAGAGCCGAACGCGGGCAGCTTTCGCCTGCCGAACTCGCGTTCGGAACCTATACGCTGTCGAACTACGGCAGCTACGGTACGCTGATGACGGCACCGATCATCTGGCAGCCGCAGGTCGGGGTTCTGTCGATGGATTCCGTGAAAAAACGGCCGGTCGTGGTTGAAGGTGCGATGGGCGATTCTTTAGCTATACGACCCGTCGGATTAATTACGCAGTCATTCGATCATCGCGCGATCGACGGCGGTTATTCGGGCGCGTTCCTCGCGCGCCTCAGGGAGATCGTCGAGCAAACGGACTGGTCCGCCCGACTCTAGCGTCGTTACTCGGCGACGGAGAGCAGCAGAGAGACCGTCGTATCGAACAACGCGAAGAGATCGTCGGCATCTTCACTGCCGCCGACGGTGAATGGCAGTACCAACTTCGGAATCGCGGCGCGGTCGGCTAACCATTGCGATGCCCGATCATCCTGGTAGGACGCACGAATGACGGCATGAACGGGCTGAGACTGAACTCGCGCCAGCACGTCCGCAAGATGCGCCCCGCTCGGCGGAACGCCGGGCTTCGGCTCCAGCGTCGCGACTTCTTCGATTCCGAGCCAGTTGAAAAGATACACCCAGCTCTTGTGATAGATCGAAACACGGAGTCCGCGCAGCGGCCCCGCTCGTTCCTCCCAATTCAGAATCGCTTCCGACCAGCGAGCCTGGAAGGCTTCGTTGCGCGATAAATAGCGGGCAGAGTTGCCGGGATCGAGTTCAGTCAATCGATCCGCCAGTGCATGCGCGACGATCGCGACATTATTCGGGTCGAGATGCACGTGCGGATTCCCATAGGGATGAATATCTCCCTGGCTCCTGTCGAGACGCGTCGGTACGTCGAGCATCGTAACGAAGTCGCTGGCCGCAAAATTCCCGGGCTGACCGGTTTGGATCGCGCCGTTCGTGGACTGGCGCAGTAGCAGCGGCAACCAGCCAATCTCGAGATCGGCACCCGTGCAGACCAGGAGGTCCGCCCGGCGCGCCTGCGCCATCAGGCTCGGACGCGCTTGAATTCGATGCGGGTCCTGCAGCCCCGAGGTAGCTGAATTGACGGTAACGTTGTCGCCACCGAGAATTTCGACCAACGAGGCCCACTCGGGCTCGCAGGCCAGGACACGCAAGTCGGCTGCTGCCGGTTGGCCGGTCACAAGGGTTGCGGCGAAGATTGAGAAACTCGCTATAAGGTGTCGCATGCTCAGAACCTGTGCGCGCCGTGCGCGCCGACGCTGAAAATGTATTGCAGCAGCCACTGATTGTCTGTGTCGCCGCTCGTCGAATCCCGATTGTACTGGAGGCGGAGACGCCCGAACTCGCTACTCGACCAGTCCACCATCGCGCTCACGTGGCGCGGACGACTTTCACCCGGATCGTAGACCGTGTTCTCGAACAGTAAGCCGGGATCGTCGGCTCGAAGCGTCGAGTAACGCGCGCCTATGCGCCATTGCGGTCTGAACTGATAGATGCCTTGCAGATACCAGCCGCCCTGGTCGACGTCCAGGTTTCCGACGACGTTTCCTTCCCGGAGCAGGCCGCTTTCGTTTCGCCGCAGGTACTCGGCCTGGAGCTTGAAGCTACGTACCGTCGGGTTACCGTTCGGCGCCCATTTCCAGACGAAGTCGACGATATCGACTTTGGTCTCGCCGGTGAAGACTGCGCCCGCAGTCTCTCGCTGTTCGACCTCTCCGGACAGCCGGGAGAGCCCCGCCTGCCAGCTGTGACTGAAACCGACGTCGCCACCAACATGTGCGAAGGTGGTCCAGGCCCCTTTTCCGCCATTGGCTGCACCCGACGCCGGAAATCCTTCGCCCCGCAGCACTTGTGCGCCAACCTCCAGGAATAGCGGCGTGGGTGCGAGCCAGCGCAGCTGAACGCCATCGTCCGCGTAGCGATTGTTGAGCAGCGCGCGGTAGGGTAGTGGCCGGTCTTCGAAATCGTCGGTGTGAGCGTGCTGAATATTGAGATAGCCGATCGGCGAGAACATCCGCCCGGCTTTGAGCGACAGCCCGGCGGGAAGCGCCAGCGTCTCGATATAAGCCTCTTCGATCTCAACGCCACTCTCGCCGTCTTCATCGACAAACGCCAGCGTCGTTCCGCCGTAGAAACGTGTGTCGATGTTGGCATAGAGATTGAGCTCGGATTCTCCGAGAGAGAGTCCTTCGGCACCGATACCGGCTTCTTCGCCCGCCGGAAATCCGGGAATGTTTTCGTCGGCTCCATTGCGCGAAAATTCGCGCCATTCGGCATCGAGAATCAGCCCGATCTCCGGATTGTAGGCGTTGACTGCTGCGACAGGAGAGACGCGGGGCGCGGCTCGCGGCTGAGGCGGGCTCGGGGCGGCTTCAGCGCTCAGCAATGTCTCCAGTCTGATCTCGAGCGCTGCGATTCTCGCTTCGTAATCGCGGCGCAACTCGCCGAGTTCCTCGCGGACCGCGGCGAGCTCCTGTGCTGTCGTTTGGCCGTGGCTCGAGAGCGGGATAGCCGCGAGCAACAGGATCCACGGAAGTCTGGGTTCGAACATCGGTTTCTCTCCGGACGCGACGGTGGCGCGACATCACTCAGTCGGCAAAGTACCATCGCTTCCGCGATGGGCTATTCGAATTTACCGAGAGAAGTCTTGATCTCCGCGCAGAATCTGACGCTGGCCTATGGCTCGAATGTGGTTTTCGATGGCATTTCGTTCGAGATCGAGCGAGGTGGGTTGATCGGACTCGTCGGGCCGAACGGCGGAGGCAAAACGACATTGCTGCGCGCTATCCTCGGAGCGTTGAAGCCGCGCGGAGGGCGCATTGCGCGTCACGGTGCCGAAGTGCGCTTCGGTTACGTCCCTCAGCGGCGGCACCTGGATCCGATCTGGCCGCTTAGAGTGATCGACGTCGTCGTGATGGGTACCTACGCGAGCTTGCCGGTCGGTGGAAGGATCGGATCAACCCAGATGGCATCAGCGAACGACGCGCTCGATGCTGTCGGGATCGAGCATCTCGCCGAGAAGCGGTATGCAGATCTGTCAGGCGGGCAGCAACAGCGAACTCTGGTTGCCCGGGCCCTTGCAGCCAGACCCAATTTTCTTGTGCTTGATGAGCCGACGCAGGGCATGGATCTCACGTCCAGTACCGGAATTCTCGAGCTGATCAGCAGGCTACACGAACAGAACATAACGATCCTGATCGCGAGCCACCGACTCAATACCATCGCGAACTACGTTGAAACAATCGCTCTCGTTTACGACGGCAGTATCCATATTGGGCCGCGAGACGATTTGCTGACCGGCGAGAACTTATCGAGTCTCTACGGTATACCCGTTGAGGTCATTCACGGCGACGGCGATCGGATCGTCGTCTTCGGCGGTTAACGCGACGTATGCTGGATACGCTGACACTGTTCGCGGGTTCCGTCGGTGGATCGCTGATTGTTGCCGTCGGCTGTGCGGTAGTGGGTGTGTTTCTGGTATTGCGGCGCATCGTATTTGTGGGCGCCGCGCTGGCGCAGCTTTCCTCGGCCGGCATCGCGCTAGCGATACTGCTGCAATCCTACGGTCTGAGCGTGATGTTTTTTACAGACCCTTTGATCCTTTCGTTTCTGATTACGCTTGCAGGGACCAGCTATTTCGGTGTTCTTGCAGCGAGCGACGAGCTGCCTCCCGATGCCGGGCTCGGCGTCGTGTTCGTCGTCGCCGGGGCGCTCGCGGTGTTGTTTCTGGCGCGCAGTGCCCAGGCCGATATCTACGACCTGTTCTTCGGCGGCGACGTGCTGCTCATTCCGGACGAGCAACTGCTGATTCTCGCAGCCGTCATTCTTCCGGTAGTGTTGCTGTACTACCTTTTTTCGAAGGAATTTCTGTTCATCTCCTACGACGACCAAATGGCCGCCACGCTCGGCTACAGCGTCAAGGGATGGAACGTTGCCTTGTTCGCGACGTTTGCCATCGTCATCACGTTCTCGATCAGGACGGTCGGCGTCCTGCTGGCATTCGCCTATCTCGTGCTGCCGCCACTGATCGGAATCTTCGCCGGAAGTCGCCTCGATCGGGTTTTTATCGGAGCGATAACGAGCGCCGTTGTCGGAACGCTGGCGGGGTTCGTTCTATCCGTTTATTGGGACCTGCCAACGGGCCCCGTCGTCATTGCGACAATGGGAGCGATTCTCGCGATTGTGTGGGGATCGACGAGGTTAACGCGTCGCTCGTAAGCTGATCACATTGAAAGCGCTATCGTTCGGCTACCGACGTTCCGCCGTCGCTGCCGCCCGAGGGTCGATTGACCAGATCACCGCAGCGCCCGAATCCGTTCAGATCGAGCAATTCCGTCCAGAGACTGGCGCGCTTGTTATCGCTCAGTGATTGCACCCAGGCCCAGGCCTCCGCATAACGATCATGCCAGCCGGTCTCATTGACCACGGCGTTCTCGGCGAAGTCTTCGCCCCAGATATCCGCCCAGACACGGTCGAGAATCAGGAACAGTGTCATATGTCCGTCGACCTCATCGAGCCTGTTCTCGAGCTTCCAGAGATGGCGATGCCCAATCTCGTGAACGAGCGTTGACTGTTTGACGTCGCGAACGTAGCTGGCGCGAAGCGTCATCGGATGCTCGGGTCCGCCGGAATTGCTCGTGTCCTCCGTAACGATCGCTTCAATCAATGGCTCCTCGAACGGCAGGCAGGTCCGGGCTTCGAGCACCGCGATGATGTCCTGGCCATACTCGCCCCAGATCTCCCGATACATACGGGCCGCATATTCGACGTCGGCGCCCGTCGCGTTGAAGACTGCATCGATCTGGGCGTTTGCATGGCTCGTGACGAGCGATACAAGTGCTACAGCGACCCCGAAACGCATGGATTGCTCAGGCGACTCGATTGCCGGATTTCGCTTGCGCTGCGTTGAGCGTCGCCGTTGACCCGCGGACGATCAGGCGAGGCTCGAGTCGCAGCTGTTTGCTCGGCGCATCGGGATTCTCGATCTTTTCCAGCAGCAACCTGGCAGCCTGCACGCCAAGTTCTTCGAGCGAGATGTGCACGGTCGTTAGCGGTGGCACGAACCGATCCACATAGGGCATGTCGTTGAATCCTGTGACCGAGATGTCGCGCGGGCACTTCATGTCGAGATCATCCAGCGCGTCGAATACGCCGAGAGCGAGGAGGTCGTTCGCTGTCAGGACGGCCGAGAGATTCTTACCGGTCCTTGCGATCTCCTGGAAAGCGGCCTGACCCGCCGACTCAGTGAATTCACGCGCATTGATCACGAGTTCGCGGTCGATATTGACCCCGGCTTGCTTCGCCGACCGCAAAAAGGCGCGGTAGCGCGTATAGCCGGTCGAGGCACGCTGCGGTCCACCGATATAAGCGATCTCGCGATGACCCAGGTCGATAAGATGCTGGAACGCGAGATCGATGCCGAGCTCGTCGTCATTGATCACGGCGCTGACGCTGTGTTGCTCGACCGAGCGATTCACCAGCACGACCGGAATGCCCTCGTCGATGCACGAATCCACGAGATGATCCTTGCGGTTAGCGGCCGCGAGTATCAGGCCGTCGACTTGCCTGGCTTTCATATTTTCGATCAGCGCTTTCTCGCTGCGACGTTTACTGCCCGAGTCCGCGAGGATCGCGATATAGCCTTTCTCGTCCAGAGCGTGTTCTACCGCGCGAACGATAGGCGGAAAGACCGGGTTGGTGATGTCGGGGATGACGACACCGACTGTATAGGTGCGCCGCGTTCGCAGCCCGGAAGCCAGCGGGTTGCGCCGATAGCCGAGCTCTTCGGCGATGCGCAGGATCTTCTTCGCGAGCGCCTCCGAGACCATCGAACGCGTCGCCGGGTTCAGAACGCGCGATACGGTGGAGGGATGGACCCCGGCACGGCGGGCGACGTCTTTGATATTGGCCCGGCTTTTCAGCATCCTTCGATCATAGGCCTCCGGCTCAAACCAAACAAGAAACCCGCCCGGCGACGACATCGTCCGGATTTCGGTTGCATCGAGCCGGATCGTCTCGTATTCTATGCAAACGATTGCATAACGCTAAAACAAGCATTTGGGAGAGCGGAAGGTGGCAAATCTCACGGATCACACGGTAGGTTGGATCGGCGTTGGCCGGATGGGTTATCCGATGGCGGAGCGGCTGCTGAAAGCCGGATGCGACGTCTCGATCTATAACCGCACGCGCAGCAAGGCCGAGCCCCTGGCGGATCTCGGCGGCAAGATCGTCGATACGCCAAAAGAACTCGCAGGCTGCGACATTATTTTTACGATGGTCTCGACCGGCGACGATCTCGTCAACGTTGCTTTCGGTGACAACGGGGTACTGACCGCGGACACGAAACCGAAGCTTCTCGTCGATTGTTCCTCCGTCTCGGAGGAAGCGTCCGCCGACGTCCGCGCGCGCGCAGCCAAACTCGGCGTCGACATGCTGGCATCGCCCGTCAGCGGTAACGGCAAGGTCGTCAAGGCCGGCAAGCTCACGATCGTGACTTCGGGACCGCGTCCGGCGTTCGACATCGCCGAGCCGTATCTCAACGAAGTGGGCCGCGGCGTGACCTATGTCGGCGATGGTGAACTCGCACGCATGATCAAGATCTGCCACAACGTATTGCTCGGCGTCTACACGCAATGCCTCGCTGAGATCCTCGTGCTCGCGGAGAAAGGTGGTGTTGCGCGAAGCGATACCATGGATTTCATCAACGGCAGCGTCATGGGTTCCATGTTCTCGCAGTACAAGACGCCGTCGCTCGTTAATCTCGACCTGACGCCTACGTTTACGCCGATCCTGTTGCGCAAGGATCTCGATCTCGGTCTGAAAGCCGGCGAGAATCTCGGCGTCGAGCTACCGGTTACGCAGGTAACGCGCGACATGGTGCAGCGCGCCGTCGATGCCGGCCATACCGACTGCGATTTTTCCGTGCTGCTTCAGATGCAGGCAGAGGTTTCCGGTTTGAAGCTCGAATCCGAGGACGCGGATGTGGGCACGGGCTTATAGCCCCGACTCGCTGAGCAATCGAGAGTGAGCTGAACACCCCAAAGACAAGGTCCGCGGGGTTGACGCTCGCGGCCATCGGACCCGGGCTGCTCCTGGCAGCGACCGGAGTCGGCGGTGGCGACCTCGCAACCGGTTCGATTGTCGGCAGCATCGTCGGCCCGGCCGTGCTCTGGGCAGTGATAGTCGGCGCGTTTCTGAAGTTCGTCGTCACCGAGGGCCTGACTCGCTGGCAGCTTGCGACAGGCGACAGCTTTCTCGAAGGCGTCAATCACCGCTTCGGCCGCGGTGCGATCTGGGTGTTCATGCCCTATCTGCTGCTCTGGTCCTATTTCGCTTGCTCAGCGCAAATCAGCGCATGCGGTGTCGCGATGGCAGCCGTGTTCCCCGTCTTCGAGAATCCGGAGGTCGGCAGGGCCTTCTTCGGCATTCTCTGCAGCGTCGTCGGTCTCGTCCTCGTGATCCGCGGCGGGTATCGGCTGTTCGAGAAGATCATGCGCGTCTGCATCTCCGTCATGTTCCTGACTGTCGTCGCCACCGCGATCGTGCTCTGGCCAGGGACGGGCGTGGTCCTGAGCGGCCTGCTGATTCCGAATCTGGGCGATCTCAGCGGCGACGGTCTGACATGGACGATCGCGCTCATCGGCGGCGTCGGCGGTACGGTAACGGTTCTTGCGTACGGCTACTGGTTGCGCGAAGTGGATCGCAACGGCCCGGAGGATCTCAGGATATGCCGGTTCGATCTCGGGGTCGGCTACGGCATGACGGCGCTGTTCGGCGTCGCGATGGTAATCGTCGGCAGCACGGTAGTGATCGAAGGCTCGGGTGCGACGCTTCTCGTCGATCTCGCTAACCGTCTCGAAGAGCCGATGGGTCCGATCGGTAAGTGGATGTTTCTGATCGGCGCTTGGGGCACGGTATTTTCGAGCCTGCTCGGGGTCTGGCAATCGGTGCCGTACATCTTCGCCGACTGCTGGGGGCTCGCTCGCGGCGAGCGCACTCCGGGCCAGATCGATATCGTCGACACCAAAGGCGCACCCTATCGCGGTTATCTTTTCTTCATCGCATTCGTTCCCATGCTCGGATTGTTTACCGCGTTTACCGAGGTACAGAAGCTCTACAATATCGCGGGTGCGCTGTTCTTCCCGTTTGTCGTAATCGCATTGCTGTTCCTGAACGGTCGCTCCGCCTGGGTCGGCGAGCAGTTCAGGAATCGTCCGCTAACCTGGATCGCGTTGTTGGCTGTTCTGGCGTTTTTCTCGGCGCTGGCGGTGCGAACCGTCGCGACCGTCTGGGGAACCTGACATCGGCGTGCAAGAAGGGCTTTGAGATGTTCTACGAACCCAAGGACGGTCACGGGCTTGCCCACAACCCGTTTCACGCCTGCGTCGTGCCGCGGCCGATCGGCTGGATCTCCACGCTCAGCGAAGACGGCGTGCCGAATCTCGCGCCTTTCAGTCATTTCAATCTGGTCAGCGTCTCGCCACCGATGGTCATGTTCAGTTGCAGCGGCCGGCACAAGGAAGGCGATATCAAGGACAGCGCGCTCAATGCAGAAACGACCGGGGAGTTCGTCTACAACATGGCGACCTGGGATAACAAGGACGCGATGAATTTAAGTTCCGGCCACGTCGAGCGCGACAGTGACGAATTCGATGTCGCCGGATTGACGAAGCTGCCCAGCAAGCTCGTTAAGCCACCCCGTGTGGGCGAATCGCCGATTAGCCTGGAGTGCCTGACCTGGAAAGTGATCGAGCTGCCCCACGCGCCCAACGGTGCCCGAACGACCATGGTCATAGGCGAAGTCGTCGGCGTGCATATCGCAGACGACGCTTTGACCGACGGCGTCGTCGATACGACCCGGCTCAAGCCCGTCTCGAGGCTTGGCTATATGGACTACGGAGTCGTCGATAACTCATTCGAATTAAAGAGACCCGATCAAAAAATAACCCGATGACGGGTCGTCTGCTCGGTCGGGAGGACCGTCAGATCGCCGCGGATGGCGCCGAAAAACTGCTTAGGTATGGGGATTTTCTGCCTTATCGGCTGTCGGTCGCGGCTTGAGGTGCTCAATTGCTTGGGAGACAATGCAGAGATGAACAATACACAGCAATCGACGCGAGGAATCGCGTCCCACGCGCCAGCGGCCGTCTTGGCCGTTGCCCTTTTATCTCTCTCGGCTTGTTCGCCGTCAGGTCCCCAGTCAACAGAGAGCGGTGAGGACGCCGCGACCGGTTCGCAGTCGTCGGGCTACTACGAGGGCGAGACCATCACGCTGGTGATGGGCCTCGATGCGTCAGCCGGCGGTACGACGGTCGGACGATTGTTCGCGAAGCACCTCGAAATGAATCTCGCGGGCAATCCGACGGTCATCGTCCAGAACATGCCGGGTGCGTCGATGATGATCGCGCACATCCATGTTCTGACGAAGGCGCGCCGAGATGGCACGACGGTTTACTACGGCCCGCGATCGTCGCTCGGCGAGTTGCTCGGCTTCCCCGGACACTCTTTTAAATACGAGCAGTTCACGATACTCGGTGGCGCCCAGCTCGCGCCGCTCGTCACCTATATGCGCAAGGACATGGTCGATGGGGGCATTCAGACACCCGCCGACGTGCTGCGTGCGGAAGGACTCATCTATGGTGGCATCTCGGCCGAGCACGGCCGCATGATCGCGAGCACGATGGGCCTCGACCTGCTCGGCGTGAACTACCACTTCGTCGGCGGCTATCCCGGTAGCGGTCGCATTCGTGCAGCGGTACTGAGCGGCGAGGTCAACATGGCGGTCGATGCGGCCCATGCGTATCTCAACGAAGCCGTGCCGATCCTCGAGCAGGAAGGCCTCAACGCGCCGCTGTTCAGCCTGCCGCAACTCGCTGCAGACGGCACTCTGGTGAAGAGCGCTCTGGTGCCCGATATTCCGACAATCGATGAGTTGTACCAGGAGATCCACGGCGAGCCGCCTTCCGGTACCAACTGGGACGCAATCCGCACGATGATAGAGATCGATCAGACGATGCAGCATGTGTTCCTTGGACCGCCTGGCATGGACCCGAGAGCTGTCGCCGAGTTCCGCAACGTGCTTCGCCCGATGATGGAATCCGAGGCGTTTATCGAGGAGGCGACGCGGATACTGAGCTATGCACCGGAGGCTGTCGAACATGAGCGTGCGGCCGACATACTCGCTGCAACCGGCCGCGTGGCCCCCGAAGTCAAGGCATTCATCGAAGCGAATATCGCGCGCAACAACAACGCCGGTCAGGGTCGGTAGAACTCTCGGCGTTTCTGCGAGTGACCCGTTCCGGATATCGTGCTAACGATATCCGGGATCGCCGGGTTTCACAGAATCAGACGATCAGCCAGTCCGGAAACCCGTCCGGCACGATGTCCTGCAGCCATACCTGCAGATAGGACGGATGGAACAGCATGCTCATGACTTCGCCGTAGAAAAACACGGTCAGAGCCCAGCCGACGAGCGCGTAGCTTAAGACGACCCACTTCGAGTATCCGCCCCAGCGCCAGAGATAAATTCCAATGAACAGCGGTATCGCGAGCTTCTGACCGATCAACAGCGTCAGAATAATGATTCCGCCGATGAGATAGGCGAAGAACGGCAACGCTTCGCCGAACCACGCTTCTTCGCTGGCGTTGCGGAGTGTCACGCTCCAGGAGCCCGCAGATTTCCGGTCCTCGAGGAGGTTAAGAAAATCGCGTACGGCGACGAAAGCGGTGAGTACTGCGCCCGGTACGCAGATCAGCAGGGGCGCCTGCCTTACTGCCGCTGGCCATTCGAGCGAGGTGAATCCCGCCCAAACAAAGGTCACACAGAGTACCGACGATATCGCGAACGACAATGCCGGGTTGCGCGCTGAACCTTCGCCGGACTTCGGCTTGTTCGCTGTCAGTTTCTGCCGCGCGATACCTCGTCCAGCGAAGATCAGCGTCAAGATGATGACCACGATGAGTCCGAGCACGATTGGCCGGCTGAGCCATCCGGCACCCTGATAGACGCGCATGCTGATCTGGAAATAGCCTTCGAGGATTCCGCCGAGCACGAGCGCCAGAACGACGGGCGGGCGCGGCCAGCCGCCGCGCTTCATGAGGAAACCGATTACGCCGAACGCGGTACAGCTGATCCAGTCGCCGAGCGAAGCACCGCCGAGCCACGCGCCCATGTAGACGAACAGCAGCACGCCGGGAACCACGAGATGGCCTGGCATGAGCGCGACCTTGGAGACATGTTCGACCGTGGCAAGAAGAATTAACGTCGCGATGACGCTCGCGAACGCGATCATCCATACGAAGCTGAACGTCATGTCCAGATTTTCGGACAGCATCTCCGGTCCCGGCCGAAGACCGAGCATTATTAAAGCGCCCATGAGAACGGCCGTGCCCACGCTGCCCGGTATGCCCATCGTCACAGTCGGTATCAATGCACCGCCACGCAGCGCATTGTTGGCGGCTTCGGGCGCGAGTACGCCGCGGATGTCGCCCTGCCCGAATTGCGATTGGTCCTTGGAGCTCTGCATCGCGTGGCCATAAGTCACCCAGCCGACGATGGAGGCGCCGAGACCCGGCAACATGCCGATATAGGCGCCGAAGAAGCTGCAGCGGATTACCAGCCACCAGTTGTTCAGTGCATCACGGATGCCTTTCATCAGGCCGTGGCGCGTGTCGGTTTCCCCGCCGGTGCGAGCGATCGAGACGTCCTTGATAGCGAGTTCCATGATTTCGGGTATCGCGAACAGGCCGAGAAGGACCGGGATCAGCGGCAACGAATCGAGCAGATACAGCGTGTCGAAAGAGTAGCGGGGGATCGCATAGGATTCGGGAAACCCGACCATCGCGAGCAGCAAGCCGAACATCGCGGCAGCGATGCCTTTCATGATCGATCTTCCGGCGAGCGAGCCGACCATCGCAAGACCCAGCAAGCCGAGCATGAAAGTTTCCGGAGACTCGAAAGCAAGGATGACCGGCAGGATCAGTGGAAGCGAGATACCGAGCGTCGCCGCGCCGAAGACGCCGCCGATCGCGGATGCCGTGAATGCCGCCCCCAGCGCCCGGGCCGCTTCGCCAGCCTTGGCCAGCGGGTAGCCGTCGAGGACCGTTGCCTGCGATGCGGCCGTACTCGGAATGCCGAGCATGATCGAGGTGATCGCGCCGCTCGTCGATGTAGAGGCCCAGGACGACAGCAGCAGAGCAAATGCCGACACCGGCTCCATACTGAAAGTGAACGGCAACAGCAGGACCAGGCCGATTGCGCCTCCCATTCCGGGAATCGCGCCCATCCATACTCCGATCACGCAGCCGAGCGCGAAATAGCCCAGGACCTCCCACTGGAAGATCAGTCCCATACCTCCTATCAGCGCTTCAATCATCCGATGTCCTCATGCCCCTTTCGATGCGTGCGAGAGCTTATCAGGCCGCATCCCACAGCGTTTTAATCGCCGAATAAGCCGCCTCCGACGCCGCGCGTCGTTCAGCGGATGAGCGGTCGCCCCATTTTTCTACGGCTTCTCGATACGATGGCCGTTTGCAAAATCGCTCGTGCCAGTCGACAAGCTGGCCGAGCTCGCTCCACAGCGGCGCCATGCCGAGACCTGCGAGGCGCGTTACGTAGACGCCCATGGAAATATCGGCCAGAGAGAACTCGTCATCGACGAGCCAGTCACGATCCTCAAGACTCGCGTCGATCTCGCTGAATGATTCCTTGAAATAGGCGACGGCCTTGCCGAGTAGTGGTGACTCCAGTCCGTATTCTCTGTCGACGCGGTCGTTCTCACGCCGTGTCGAATCCGGCATCGCGTCGTAGTATGCGGTGACGGCGTCCTCGCCGGCTTTCGAAAACATCGCGCCCATATAAATGCATACTGCGAGCGTTCGCGCCTGCCGATGCATGTCTTCGTCGGCACGCTTGGTCCAGAGGCGCATTGTCGCGCGCGCGTGCGGATCGGCCGGACGAAGTGACGGCTCCGGGAACACGTCTTCGAGGTACTCGAGAATGACTTGCGACTCCCGAACGACTTTACCGTCGTGAACCAGCGTCGGTACGACGCCGCGAGGATTCAGCTTCAGGTAGTCTGCCTGCAGATGCTCGCGTGCGCTGACCGAGGTATCGAGAACCCGGCTCTCCCACTCGAGTCCTTTTTCGGACAGCGCGATCCGTACTTTGCGCGCAGCCGACGATCGATCGAAGTGATAAAGCGCCAGCGTGCTGGCTTCTGAACGGCCCTGTAACGTCATGGACTATTGATCGTTCTTATTATTGGTTGCGACGGTAGAGTCGCCCGAGATCCTGATAATATCATCGGCCGCGAAACGGAGACCCTGAATGGCACATACACTGACACCGCTGACCGTCGCTTTGACTCTGGAGCAGGCGACATCGATTGTCGATGCTTCGCTCAGCGCGGCCCGGGAGCACGAGCTGCTGCCCCTGACAGTGGTTGTTCTCGATACCGGCGGGCATCAGATCGCGCTGAAACGCGAAGACGGCTGCGGGATTATCCGGGTTGAGGTCGCAGTGGCGAAAGCCTACGGCGCGCTCGGCATGGGCGTTTCGGGTCGTGTATTCGGCCAGCGCCTGAGTTCTAAACCGGTCTTCGCCACCAGCTTGTCCACGGTCTCCGGGGGACAGTTTCTTGCGGTGCCGGGCGGCGTTCTGATACTCGACGATGCCGGTGCTGCGATCGGTGCCGTTGGCGTCAGCGGCGATAACTCCGAGCGCGACGAGTTCGCTGCGATCAGTGGAATCTCCGCCGCCGGGTTCGCTTCCGAGCCAGCCGAGCCGCTTCCCGACTGGAACGCCTGAGGAACCTCGCGCAAGCAAGGCTCACCCGATCGCAATGGACTCACTATGGCGATAAAGCGCGCGGATTGGCCTGCCGGCCGGGTCGTGACCGTCGAGTTTACCTCTCATGTGCTCGCCGACAATCCGCTCGGCGATCCTGCTTGCAGAGCCTTCGACGTCTGGCTGCCGCCGCAATACGCTCAGGGCTCAGGTCGCGGGCGTGGACTGCGTTTCCCGGTTCTCTACGACCTCGCCGGCTTCACATCGTCGGGCAGGGCGCATACCAATTGGCGCAACTTTGACGAGAACGTTCCGGAGCGTGTCGCGCGGCTCGTTCACGAGAAAAAAATGCGGCCCTGTTTGATCGTATTTCCCGACTGTTTTACGGCGCTAGGCGGCAATCAATACGTTAACTCATCGGCGGTCGGCAATTACGCCGACTACCTGACGAGGGAACTCATTCCATTCATCGACGCTGAATTTCGCACCAAAGCGTCGCGCGACAACCGAGGTTGCTTTGGCCGGTCGTCGGGCGGCTACGGCGCAATGATCCACGGCATGAAGTACTCGCGCTACTGGGGCGCAATCGCGAATCATTCGGGCGATGCCTACTTCGATTTCCTCTACCGGATCGACTGGCCCAACACGCTCAACACGCTCGCGAAATATCGGAGCCGTAAGCGACGCGAAGGAGCAATCGACGTCGAGCGTGAAGAGCGCGGCGCAGACACGGGCTACGACGATGGTCGCGTGGCGCGATTTCTGAAAGATGTCTGGAGCCGCAGCAATCTTTCAGGCGATGAGATTCATTGCCTGATGAATCTGGCGATGGCAGCGACCTACGATCCCGACCCGACCGCACCGAACGGGTTCCTTCTGCCGTTCAATCTCGAAACCGGCGAACTGATTTCAGCTCGATGGCGACAATGGTTAAAGCATGACCCGATCAATCTCGTGAAGCGTTATGCGCGCAATCTCAAGACATTGCGCGGGATCTATATCGACTGCGGCTGGCGCGATCAGTATCAAATGCACTACGGCGCGCGCATCCTGTCGAAGCGTCTGCGTCAGGCCGGAGTCGAGCACCGCTACGAGGAGTTCCCGGATACGCATTCGCGCATAGATTATCGGCTGGAGCGGTCGCTGCCGTTCCTTACCCGCGCTCTCCGCTAGCTCCGCCTGCCCTGGTTCCAGGCGGCCTTCGCGCTGACGTGCGTTCCGGGCCCGAGCATTATCCGCCGGTGCGCAGTTCGGCGTCGATGGCGCGTCCGATGCGGACGACGAGGTCCGGAATGGCATCGACATCGGCGACGTCGGTGCGAAAGTTTACGATGCACGCGCGCAGTACTTTACGTCCGTCGATGACAGCGTTCGAGAGGAACAGCTCGCCCGTCTCGTTGAGGCGGTATAAGAGCTCATCGTTGAGCTCATTGAGATAGTTTTCCGTAGCTGCATCGCCGGAATCGAGATCTGTCGGTTTGTAGCGGAACGTCGTGATGCTGAGTTCCTGCGATATCGGTTCGAGTTCGGGATGCGC
This sequence comes from Rhodospirillaceae bacterium, assembly GCA_024638465.1. Classification (GTDB taxonomy): domain Bacteria; phylum Pseudomonadota; class Gammaproteobacteria; order Steroidobacterales; family Rariloculaceae; genus SMWC01. The sequence continues at coordinate 22,273 of JAHEKF010000014.1, forward strand.
GGCGGCCGCGGCGTAAATGCGTTTGGCCAGCTCGATGTCTTCCTGGAGTAACTGCACGTAGCCGTTGCGGCCGATATGACGCAAACCGAGCCACACCTTGAGTGCGCGAAAGCCTCGGGAATTCTGAACTCCGTATTGATAGTAATTGACGCGCGGATCCTGCTCATCGTCGATGAAGTGGTAGTACTCGGGCATGTAAAGAAACGCGTCCGTCAGTAATTCGGGATCGCGAACGATGGCGCAGCCGGCCTCGAGCGGGCTGTAAAGCCATTTGTGCGGATCGAGTGCGACCGAGTCCGCTTTCGCTATCGCTTTCAGGTCAGCGGACGCGTCGGGCAGGGCGGCGCCGAACGCGCCATAAGCGCCATCGACATGAAACCAGAGGCCGAGCTCCGCCGCGATCCCGGCGAGTTCCTCGAGCGGGTCGGTTGCACCGGTGCTGACCGTTCCGGCCGTTGCGACAATGAGGAAAGGCAGGAGCCCGGCCGCCGTATCCGCTACGATCTGATCGCGAAGCTCCACAGGATCGATGCGCTGGAATTCATCCGTCCCGATCCATCGGATCTGATTCGTGCCGAGGCCTGAAAGATCGGCAGCCTTCTGGATCCAGGTGTGCGTCGACTTCGACGTGTAGCAGACGAGCTTTCGGTCTCCGGCGGCGAGGCCTTCGGCGCGGATTTCCCAGGGCGCTTTGGCTTTGCGTGCGGCCAGGAAGCAGACGATGTTCGCCATGTTGCCGCCGCTGACCATGAGTCCGCCGCAGTCCGTTGAATAGCCAATCAACTCAGCCAGCCAGCGAATGGTTTGCGCTTCAATCTCGCTGGCCATGGGCGCGATGTCCCAGCCGCCAACGTTGCTGTTTACGGCCGAAGCGAGCAGATCGCAGAGCGCTCCGAGCGGCGCAGCCGAGGACGTGATGTAGGCGAAAAATCGCGGATGGCCGTTATGAAGCGAGTGGTCGAACAGGAGTTCGGCGGTTTCGTTCAGCAAGCGGTCAGGAGCCGTTCCTGAATCGGGGAGTTTATCCGTGGCCATGAGCGCACGAATCTCGGCCGGCGAGTGCGCGCGGGTCACCGGGCGCTGTGGAAGGCTTTCGAGAAACAGCGCGATCTGTTCGACGAGCGCGATGCCCAAACGCCGGAATTCGTCGGCGGACAGGTCGGGCGCCGCATTGCGTTTTCGGTTTTCTGGCGTCAAAGCGAGTTGCTGCTTTGGAGAGTCCGTCGGGGGCCGCGCACGAGTTCAGATGCGTGCGAACAGCACGTATTCATCGGTCCGGCCTAGGTTAGGGGAATCGTACCGGCATGACCAGCTACGACAACGCGTCGTCTGGACCTGATCGGCCGAAGCCGCCAAGATACGGCTGCAATCTTTCAGGGGGATCAGATGCTTCCTATTCGACGTCGCCTCGTTTCAGGTCTTCTCGTTGCCGGTCTGTTGTCCGCAGTATCGGTAGCGCAGGTTCCGGGAAACTACGAACCGATGGATCCGATCCCGGCCGAAGTCGAACTGCCCGACCCCTGCGACAATCCGACGACGCGGCGTTGGGGCCCCGACGACCAGATCGGTAATCTCAACTATCTGACACCCGAACGCGTAGCCGAGAATCTCGCGCTTATTCGCCATGGCGTGATCTACGAACTCGGCCATATCCTCGAGCCCGGGCAAATGGGATTCGCCGCGTTTCTCGACTTCAAGAGCAACCTCGGCGTTTGGCCCGGCAGGGACGCGAGCAACGCGATATTCAACAATGAGGAAACGCTCGGAATGAGCCGCTTCAACCCCGATCGTGCGGGTGTGATGAACTTCGAGCTGGGCACTCAGCTCGATGGTTTCAACCACGTGACGCAGGAAGGCATTACCTACAACTGTTTCGATACGCGCGATCCCGCGAACCACTATTATCCGGAGGGAGATGTCGGCGAATTGCCGCAGGGCAATCCCGGCGACGACTACGTTTTTCGGGGGCATCGCCGCATGGGCATCGAGAACGTTCGCACCATTGTTGCGCGCGCGATCCTCATCGACGTCGGCCAGCTTCTCCGCGAGGGTGAGATGGCGGCAGGTCGCGATCCCGAACTATTCCCGCCGTCGAGTTACGAATTTACGCCCGAAGAACTCGAGCAGGCGCTGGTCCGGCAGGGGTTGACGATCGACGATATCGAGCCGGGCGACGCGCTCATGATCCGCACCGGCTGGTCGGCGCGCTTCTGGACGGGCAATCCTGACGATCCGCGCGACGAGCGCGTTCGCTATCTCAATCGCGGTCGCAACGAGTTCGCGCCGGGCGGACCGGGTATCGATTGGCGTGCGATACAGTGGACTATTAACCGCAGCCCGGTGCTCGTCGGCGGCGATACGAAGACGATCGAGAACAGCGATCCGGCGGATCCGGACCGCGAGGTGCTCGTCGAGCGACCGGGTCACGTGAGCTGGCTCAACAGCGGCATTTACATGCTCGAGGACATGGACCTCGAGGAGCTGGCTGCGGACTGCGAAGCGGAGCGAGCAGCGAGCATCGCGTCAACCGGTCGCCCGCCTTCCGCGGAGGAATCCTGCTACATCTCGACGCTCGTCGTGCAGACGATACCAATTCGCGGATCGGGCGGCTCGACCGTCGCGCCGACCGTTTTTCGATAACAACGATCCGTTTTGGTCGGCGGCAGCGCCGTCAAATCTATGGGAGAAAACGCAATGTCGATGTTTCGTCTACTGATTCTTGTGACGGCCGTTTCGGTCGCCATGCCGGCGATGGCACAGGGCTGGTTCCAGTTTCGTAGTCTCGAGGATCGCTTCGGCGTCAATTTTCCGGCAGAGCCGGAAGTCGAGCAGGTGGAATATCTATCGGAATTCGACGCAATCCTGCCCGCGCGGCGTTATACGGCGCGAACCGAGACCGGAACCTACATCGTAACGAGTGTCGACTTCACGGAAGCCGAGCGCATTCATGCGGAGATGGAGAAGATGTCGGCGGCGGACTTCCCGACGCAATGGATTAATGACATGCGCGCATCCGTTGCACGTGCCGCACGCCAGTACCGGCAGCGAGGTGGCGAGATCAATTACGACGCATGGGCGCATATCGACCGGATCGAAGGCCATCAGTTACAGATCACCAACGCGGACAACTCGGTAACCTACGTCGGGATCTACCTCGACGGCCATTCGCGTCACCTGCACGTTTTGGAGGCAACGGTGCCCGCTAATCGGCCGCCCCCGGTGCATTTTCAGCAGTCGCTCGAAGTGCTGAATCCCGAAGGGGTTCAAGTGCGTTACGAGATGACGCCCGAGGGGTGTAGCTACGATCCTGCCGAGGCAGCCTGATACTGCGGCATCGGCAGCAATCCGCTAGTCTAGAAGCATGAAGATCGCGGGCCGCGCCGGGCCCATGTTTTCGGAGGAGATCGTTCATGCATTTCCGGATAGTACTGCCGCCGCTGGCGGTGATTCTGATAGCGCAGCCGGTGGCCGCGCAGGGCTGGTTCGAGTTCCGCAGCGTCGAAGACCGCTTTAGCGTCAACTTCCCCGCGGAGCCCGTCGTTGAAAATTTCACCTACGACTCTGAGTTCGATGCGACCTATCCGGCGCGAACCCACTCGGTCGAGCAGGGGACGACACGATACAGGGTCACAACCGTCGATTTCCGTGACGCCCGCAGAATCCACGAAGAAATGGAGAAGACCGAGGCGGCCAGCGGCGCCAACGCCTGGCTAAACGATCAGCGCGCTTCCGTAGCCAGGGCCGCTCGCGAGTTTCGCCAGCGCGGCGGAGAGGTGACTTACGATGCATGGTCCCACATTGACCTCGTCGAGGGGCACCAGATGCAGATAACGAACGCGGATCGGACGCGGACTTTTATCGGTATCTATCTGCACGGACATGCACAACGCCTGCATATACTGGAAGCGACCGTTGCGTCCGGATCGCCTCCGCCCGGACAGTTCCAGCAGTCGCTTCGATTTCTCGACGAGAACGGAGAACGCGTCAGGCATCGGTTGACGATCGATGGCTGCAGCGTCGATCCCGATGCGGCCTGAGGTGCGTGTCGCAGGAGCGGCGCTGCTGCTTGGCTCGTTCTGGGTCGCGGGCGTCGCGCCGGCGCATCACAGCGCATTGATGTTCGATCGGGATTCGGTGGTCGCTTTTCAGGGTACGGTGACCGCGTTCGACTGGAGCAATCCGCACGTCTACATCGTTGTCGAGACAGAGAATGCGGCGGGCGAAACGGCCGTTTGGGAGCTCGAGACAGACGCGACGCCGATCCTGGTACGCAGCGGCTGGAGCGAGACGTCGTTGCAACCTGGCGACCTTGTCCAGATTCGCGCGAATCCCGAGCGTGATACGGAGCGGCTGCATGCATTGCTCGTGTCCGTGACTCGCGAGGACGGAACGGTGCTCGCGGCCCGCTCGAATTTTTTGCGTCGCGCAGCGCCGGGCGGTGACGCCACGACGAGCCTGGAAGGTAACTGGGAACTGGGTTTTCAGGACTATATCGCGTTTGCACAAGGCTCGGCCGCGATTCCGACGGATGCGGCTGCCGAGGCGCGGGCCGCCTACGACGTCAAGCTCGACAGCCCTGAAGCGCAGTGTATCGCGCTGCCGTCGCCCGGGATCATTGCCGCCCCCTATCTCAATCAGATCGAAGTTCTCGACGATCGCGTGCTGATCCGCAACGAACGCTTCGAGGTAGAGCGCGAGATTTTTATCGACGGGCGCGATTTTTCAGCTAATGCAACGCTGAGTAATCAGGGTTATTCGATCGGCCGCTGGGAAGGGGAGACGCTCGTCGTCGAAACCCGCTTCTTCGAGGCACATCGCTCGCAATTTCTCGGATCCGGATTGCCGTCAGGACCCGACAAGCGCGTTCTCGAGCGCTACACCCTGAGCGAAGACGGCACCTACCTCACGGTTGAATTCGAGCACGAAGATCCCGGTATGCTGGCCGAGCCGTTTACGGGGACGCTGCGCTGGTACTACGCACCGCACTTCGACTATCTGGGCTTCAGCTGCGATGCCGACGTCTCGCGAAGATATTCCGAAGGCTGACTCAGCGTCCGGTCTGGAACATCTCATCGACGGGAACGATCGTGATGTCGTCCGCCGCGATATTCAGTGAGTACCCCGCGATGACACTGTCTTCTTCGAGTACGGAATCCGGTTTCGGTGATTCGTACCGGAGCGGACTGGGAGCGTCGGAAGACAGCGCTTCAGCCAGCGCCCCGGCTTCGCCAGTGACGATCGCAATTCTGAGGTTTTCGGCTCTGAGATGCTTCGCGATCGCCGCATTCACTTCGTCCAGCGTGATTTCGTCCATGAGTTGCCGAAAACGCGCGAGGTGCCCGTCGCCGTTGATGCCGTAGAAACGGTCATCGACCGCGTAACCCAGCCGTTCGGTCGATGTCTTGGCGAAATGCAGCACGTATTTTCGAAGGAACGAACGCGTCAGCTCGAAGTCGTCCTCGGTCATCCCTTCCTCGACCAGTCGACGCAGTTCCCGGACAGCCGCCCGCAACGCAAAATGCGCCTGGTGATTGGGCAGCGTCCTGATCCAGACTTCGAAGAACTGGTGCCGGCGAGCGACGTTGACCGGCGGCATGCTGCGTTGGCCGCCTTCCGGGAAAGCCTCGATATAAGAATAGTCGCCATAGTTCAGGCCGCGAACTTCACGAATCACCTGGAACAAATGACTGGCGGAATTTCGATGTTCGCCGAGCCAGGAATTTGCGATCCACAACGCGTAGAACTCGCGTTCACCGCGATGTACGTCGATCGGGTAGCCGAAGCTGATCGAGGCGTCGGCATCGGGCTTGTCGACGAGAACGACTCGTTGGTTTTCCCAGGCAGGTGCCGCAACGCCGGGAGCCGGTGGCGGATCGCTATCAGGCAGGCTCTCGATCGCGGCTTCCAGTGTTTCGACCAGCGTGTCGCTGAATCCGCCGCCGAGGCCGAGCGTTGCGTTCGACGCGGTGTAGTGACGGGCGTAAAACTCGCGAACGTCATCCAGCGTAATTGCATTGAGGCCGTCGACGGTTCCTTCGGGCGGGTGCGCGTAGGCTGTTCCCTCGAAGATCATCTGGTTCAAGGCCGCTTTACCCAGCTCCTCGTCTGACGCATAGCGAAGGACGTTCTCGAGGTAGTTGATCGTGTCGTTCCTGATCCGCTCGAAATCATTTTCGTCAAAGGCCGGACGCAGGAATGCGTCGATATAGAGACTTGTATAGAGCGCGAGGTTGTCGGTATGGGTTCTGCCCGTAAGGGTCGTCATCTCCCGGTCGACACGGGCGCCGTAGGTCGACGCGATCGGATACAGCGCCTCGAGTATTGCTTCATAGGCGTTGTTCTCGGTCGACGCATCCGCGAGCATCTGCCCGGTCAGGTAGGCGAGGCCCTCCTTGCCCGGCGGATCGTTCTGCGAGCCCACTGCGAACCAGATCGAGACGGCGACAGTCGGGTCGGTCGGTACCGGCAGGAGAATCGGTAAAGAGTCCGGGGCTTCGGCGGCCGTCGGCGCAGCCGGCGCAGGAGCACTCGGGCCGGAATCGTTCGTGCACGCGCTTACGCCGAGAGCGATCAGCGTCAGCATCATTGCGCGGGCAATCATTGTTGTTCCCTCAACACGGCGACGACGCGTTGATCCGGCGTCAGATAGCGCCGCGCGGCTGCCTGTACCTCAACCGGCGTAACGGTCTCATAGGCGGCATAGATTTCCTCCACGCTGTCGAGGCCGCCACTGATCGCGAGATGTCGCGCGAGCCCGCCCGCGATGTCGTCGGGTGTTTCGAGTCCCATGACGAAGCCGTAGCGGATCCGCGATTTCAGCGATGCAAGGCGCTCCGGGTCGGGCGGGGATGCCTGATAGCCCGCGATAGCCGAATCGATCGTCTCGAGGACGTAATCGACCATCGCGGGGTCTTTCACTCGGGTATAAATAAAGATCAGCCCCGGATCGCGATTGAGACCTTCATCCGTCGCGAGAAACTCGACGACCTGTTCGTCGATGACGAGCTTTCTGTAGATATCGCTGGTGCTGCCGAAAGCCAGTTCAACGAGGAGGTCGGCGGCGACGCGATTACGGTTGGCCGGGTCGAACGCGTCCGACTTGTAACCCAGCGCGATGATCGGGAGCGTGCGGCCGGCGTAGGCGACATCGATACGCCGTTCTTCCGTCTGCGGCGGTTCCGCTGCAATGTCGGGAGGCACGTAGCCGGATTCCCAGCTGCCGTAGTAGGTTTCGACCAGATCCATGACGGGATCAGGCTGGACGCCGCCCGCGATAAACAGAATCGTGTTCTCGGGCCGGTAGTAACGAGAGAAGAACGATTGTGAGTAATCGAACATCGTCGGCATCGCCGCAATGTCTTCTTCGAAGCCCATCGTCGTATGACCGTAGGTATGCTCGGTGAATGCGGCCGCCATTGTCGCTTCGTAAATCACGAAGAACGGATTCGTCTTGTTTTTACGGTATTCGCCATAGACTGCGCCGGCTTCCGTCTGAAAGTCCGCTTCGGAGTAAGCCAGGTTCTGAAACCGGTCGCTCTCGAGTTGCATTACCTGCTCGAGGTCCTCGGCCGCGATCGAGATGTGATAGGCCGTGAGGTCGTCGGTCGTGTAGGCATTACCATCGGCACCGATGCCTGTAAGGATCTCATTGTAGACATCCGACGGGTAAGCCTCGGTGCCGCGAAACATCATGTGTTCGAAGAAGTGTGCGAATCCCGAGTGGCCCGGTTCGTACTCGTCACGAGAGCCGGTTCGCACGATCGACCAGTAAGCGACGAGGCCCGTCTCCGCCATCGGCATGACGATGGCGGTCAGGCCGTTATCGAGCGTCTCGACGCGCGCATCGTAGGGAATGATTCCGGCAGGGGCGGATTCTTGCCCGAAGGCCGGCGACAGGAAGGCGGCCGCGACGAGCGGCGGCAGGAATCGTTTAAGCATGTTAGTCCGCTGAGCTTGCGATGATCTGCCGCTCAGTCTAGCAGAACGGGGTGTGGCCGAGCCGCGCCAGGGAAGCCCGGAGTCAACACGGGCGCGGGCTGTAGCCTGGATTGCCGAATGTTAAAATCGACTTCAGTTCCAGGAAGGGCCAGCGAGATGCCTATCAGTCAGCACATAGCCGAGCGTGATTTCCTTCCCGCGCTACTTGCAGCGTTGTTGGGGATGAGTCCTTGTGTCGCCGCATGGGCTCAGGAGCAGGACGAAGCCGCTTCCACTGAATTTTCCGGAGAGATGGAAGAGCTGACCGTCGTTGCTCCGCGCTCGCTCGAGACCTTGCGCCAGGAACTCGTCATCGCCGAGGACGATGTACTCAATGCCTACAACGCGCTCAACGATGACGACGACTACGATATTTACTGTACGGAAGAGCGGCCGCTGGGTAGCTACATCCCGGTGCGTGTCTGCAAAGCGCGCTTCGTCGACAACGAGCAAGCCAGAAGCGCCTACGATTTCCTGAGCGGCAGTGGTTATACCGATCCGAGCGGGCAGATTCAGTTTCACGAAAGCATCATGCGGCAGAAGATGGCGGAGCTCGCTGCGGAGAACCCGACCCTCTATAACGCACTCCTGCGCTATTACAATCTGAAGACTGATTACGATGCCGAGCGCGCTTCGCGCTTCGAAGATCAGTTCTTCGCCCGGTAGCCCGGTCGGCGCGAGCGAGCATCCATGCCGAAGCCGGACATTCAGGCAGTATTGGATTTTCTGCACTGCCGAACCCCACAAGCCTGGATCGACCATGCCGTCGACGACATCGCCACGGTCCTGCTCGACCACGCCGCGCTCGAACTCAAAGCCGCGCAACAGGCTCTGACGCTCATGAACCGCTATGCCAGCGAGGCTGTTCTGCTGAACAGAATGTCACGCCTGGCGCGAGAGGAGTTGCGTCACTTCGAGCGAGTCGTCGCGGTGCTGGGAAAACGCGGGATCGACTATCAGCGGGTTTCCGCATCGCGATATTTCGCCCGCCTGCATGAGCAAATCCGCGATGCCGAACCCGCAAGGCGAGTCGATACACTGATCGTTGGCGCCGTCGTTGAAGCGCGCTCCTGCGAACGCTTCCATGCGTTGCTACCGAAGCTCGAGGAACGGGAGCCGGATCTGGCGGAGCTCTACTCATCGCTTCTCGAGTCGGAAGCGCGGCACTTCGAGGACTATCTGGGTCTGGCGAAGAGCGCCGCCGGCGGCTCGATCACAGTTCGCACCGACGAAATTCTTGAAACAGAAGCCGGTTTGATCAACTCTACCGACCCTGAACTTCGCTTTCACAGCGGCGTTCCGGCATAGTTTCCACGCCGCATCACCAATACGAATCACCGAGGGAAAGCATGAGAAAGTTCGCAATTCTGGCCGCGATGCTGACGGTCGCGCTGTCGGCCGCGGCGCACCACAACCCGGGCTATTACTTCGACATGCGCGAAGTCATCGTGCACAGCGATGCGACGGTCGTTTCCTATGAACCAGCGAACCCCCATGGTCGGCTGATCTATTCGATGCCGGATGAGGACGGTGTCGATCGCGAATGGGTTGCCGAACTCCCGGCCAATAACATGATGCGGCGCTACGGCGTCGGTGCCGGACTGGTCAGCCCCGGTGACGTGGTCACGATGCGCGGCAATCCCGGACGTAACGGAGCGACGATGCTCCGCATTACCCACGTTCTGTTGCCGAGCGGCGACGTGGCGACTTTCTATGCGCCCCAGGGAACCGGCAGCGTCGAGGATCTGCAGGTTGGTGAGTAGTCGGAAGCGTTCGCGGCGGCCTGCAACAGAAGAGATTCCAGGTCGAAAATAGGTAGAATCGACACGGGGGAGCATCCCGGAGAAGAAATGTTCTATCGCGGGGGAATTCGAAAGTCACGATGCTTGCCGGCAGGCTGCGTCTGCCTGGCGCATGTACCGCCGGACTGTTCAGCGGTCCCTCCCAACAGTATCCCTCGCTTGCAGCGCGAGCCATTCGGCGAGCCGGAGGTTACACGATGAAGAGCGTTACTCGTTTAATACTAGTGGGCCTGACCGGCGTCCTGGCATCGACCGGCAGCGCACTCTCCCAGACTGCCGATCCCGGTTCGGAGGACTGGCCGAGCTGGGCTTACGGCTTCCTGGCTCCGCTTGGAGAGGGCGACCGGGTTGCGCTGCCGTGCCCGCTGGATGCCAATCCGCGCAGCTGCCGGCACCCGAGTGCGCCCGAGTTCGAAGACGGTATCAAGCACTCGCTGCCCGATACGGATCTGAAATTCACGGCCCGCGAGGCGGACAACGGCTATGGCCCCGCCGACTGGTATCCGGGCGACCACCCCGAGATGCCCGACATCGTCAGATACGGCAACGAGGCCGCTGGCGTACGAGCCTGCTCCCTCTGCCACTACCCGAACGGCCAGGGCAAGATGGAGAATGCGCATGTCTCCGGGTTGCCGGCCGCCTATATCCTGCAGCAGCTCGATCTCTTCGAAGCCGGCGATCGCAGGAACTCCGATCCGCGCAAGGACAATACGAATGAGATGGCGCGTATGCCCGCGCGCCTCACGGACGAAGAAAAACAGCAGATCGCCGAATATTTCTCGGCAATGCCGTTTCGCCAGTGGGTTCGCGTCGTCGAGACCGACATGGTGCCCACGGTACGTATTACAAACGGCGGGCTGATGGTACCGCTCGAGGACGAACCGCTCGTGCCAATCGGCAACAACATCATCGAAGTGCCTGAGCACCCCGAGCGAATGGAAATCATGCGCGACCCGCGCAGCGGTTTCGTCACTTACGTTCCGCTGGGAAGCCTTGCGAAGGGTGAAGAACTCGTGACGACGGGTGGTGGCAAAACGATCCAGTGCGGCCTGTGTCATGGACCGGGCATGCAGGGGCTTGGCGACATTCCGGGCATCGCCGGCCGCACCGCGAGTTACACGATGCGCCAGCTTTGGGATATCAAGCAGGGCACCCGCAAGAGCAACGGCATCATGGAGCCGGTCGTGCAGAATTTGAGCGCGGAGGATTTGCGCAACATCGTCGCTTATCTTGCCTCGCTGCCGCCCTGATCGCGGATGAGCGCCCGCGTTGAAGCTACCGTGGCGACGCTGCTTGCCGGCGTGTGTTCGGCTGTGGAGGCTCACCACTCGGTCGCATATTACGGCGACGAACTGGTTGAACTTGCCGGCGAGATCGTCGAGGTCGACTGGCGCAATCCACACGTTGGCATAACGGTAGAAGCCGTCAACGACAGAGGGCTGAGCGAAGTCTGGCGGATGGAGGGCAACTCCATCTACAACCTCCGCAGGCAGGGCGTCACCGCCGAGCTGTTCCCGGTCGGGCAGCGGGTCGTCGTTTCCGGCAGGGCATCGACTCGCGAAGACAACATGATGCTCATGGACACTATCGTGATGCCGGATGGACGCGAGTTCGTCCTCTGGGACCTCTCGGGTCGTGTTGACGTCGAGGAAAGCGTCGTTGATGCGGCCGCAGAGAACAAAGGCCTGTTCCGTGTCTGGAGCGTGCCACGCGCAAACATTGGCGCGTATCTTCAGCAGCTCGTCGATCAGCCGTTCACAGAGGCTGCGATAGCGGGCAGGGCCGCGTGGAATCCGCTCGACAACTTCGCGACGCGTTGCGAGCAGGAAGGCATGCCGCGCATCATGGTCAATCCGCATCCGTTCGAGTTCATCGACCGTGGCGACACCATCACGCTGCGCACGGAGCTCTACGATATCGAGCGCACCATCCACATGAACCGAAGCGAAGCTCCCGCCGACGCTGCCGCATCGAAACACGGATATTCAGTCGGTCGCTGGGACGGGGACGACCTTGTCGTAACGACGACTCACGTGAACTGGCCGTATTTCGACAATCGCGGCACACCTCAGAGCGAGAATGTCCGCATCGTCGAGCGGTTCGAACTCAGTGGCGATCAGGCGAGACTGAACTTCACGGTGACCGTAACGGACCCGGCGACCTTCACTTCGCCGGCCGTGCTAAGCGGATACTGGGAAGCGCTCGGAGAGACGATTCCGGCGTACGATTGTCAGCCGTTGTAACTGCCTAGCCGCGCTCGCGAGTGACCATGTGTTCCGCGTCGAAATCGAGACACGGCGGGTCTTCGAGATAGGTCGCCTGACTTCTGTTCAGCTGCAGAACGCGCGGGTCCATAATCCATGGCTCGAGCAGCACCTCGGGGTCGAACACGGTAACGTTGTACTGAAGCGTGTCGCCGACGCGCGTGAAACGCTCTTCGACGCGCATCTCGTTGGTGTGAAACCACCCTGGCCAGCCGAGCCATGTAAGGTCATTGAAACCTACGACGTCGATGACCAGCGTATCGCCGTCCCAGTGGGCAACCGAATCGCCCATGAATGTCTGGTCCTCGGCATTGAGCGGGTCGTGTGGCCTTCCGTCGGTGGGTACGATGCGCCAGGTATTGCGCTGCTGATAGAGCAGTACGACATCGTCTTCGGTCTGGATGATCCGTATCGGCGGTCCCATTCGCGGGACGCCGGCCGGCATGCAGATAAAGGTCATGTCTTCGAAGTTGCCGTTAATGTCGAGGTAGCGGACGCGATCCCAGTACTCGGGTTTGTAAAGCGGCGGGTTCGCGTAGTATCGCTGCGTCATCCCGCCGTCCCTCTCGGAGTACACATTGTTGCCATGCCGGTAGTTAGGCTGGCGACCGAGGATTCTCGCCGAAGGACTGACGCGACCGGAGGTTAACGCTGCCTGGTACGCTCCGAAAGTCTCGAAGTCGATCTCCGAACCGTCGGGCTCTATCGCTTTGACACCCGCACCACCGCCGCCTGCGCCTCCCCAACGCCCGCTCAGATCCGGTTTGCCGTCTTCCGTTCGGGGTGTCGTGGCCGCGGACGGCTCCGCGTCCTGGGCTTTGGCGGCATTCGATAGCACCGCGGCGACAATCAAACTCAGCGCCAGTATTCGCTGGACGTCAGAAGCAATCATGTTCGAATCTTCCTCCCGGTCGGCGTTCCGTGGCTCCCGCGGTCAGCCGCGCTCGGCCTCATATTGATGCCATAAATCGATTTCTCGACCATCAGGCAGGACGAAGGTGATGATGTAGCCGAAGTCCGACCCATCTCTCGCTAACGCGATCGTCGCCGTGTAGGTTTCACCGGTTTTGAAGACTTCGCGGCCACTGATGCCGATCCGCCTGAAACCGCCCGGCGCCGCGCCGGAAATATTCCAGGTCGTGACGTTACCGTCAGCGTCGGTGACATCCATGAACCAACGCACATGCGGATTGATCCACATGACGCGCCGCATCACGCCCGTAATTGTCGCGACATTGTCCTGATCGAACTGCGCCTGAACGGCGTGATGTGCCGATGTCGGAGTCGCAGCGACCAGCAGGGAAAGCACACTCGCCGTCAGCATTGCTCTTGACCGTTTGATCATCTGTGTTCCTCGAATCTCGAACAAAGAAATCATAGCACTCGCCACCATGTTGATCTGCGATCGCGCCGCGCTACCGCGCGATATTGTCCGGGACCGGCATGATGACGTAAGGGTTATAGGTGTTGCTCTCGCGCAATGTGAGATCCAGCGTGGTGGTGCCGTCGACGCGTTGGACGATGCGGCCCGGCAGCAGCACATCGCTTTTATAGTCGTCAGGATTCCAGTCCTGGTAGTCCGCGTATTCCACCTCGATGTCGCGACCGTCGAATTCCGTCTCGGCGGTCACGATTCGGTGGCTGAAATCGCGCCGTACCCCGTTCGGCATGGTGTGAGAAAGGAAGCTCTCGGGATCGAGCGTAACCGTGACCTGCGTGTCGTCGAGTGGCGCTGGCAGCGGGAAGGTCAGCGTGGGGTTCGTGCCGTCGACCGATGCAGCCGTCTGCGACCCGGCGGCAATCGCAGCCTTGATCAGACCCTGCGGCAACAGCCAAATCTGCAGCAGACGCTCGCGTACCGTTTCGGGTGCAGGGACCGCGCCAAGCCCGGGTTCCGCTTCGTTCCAGGCGAACGTGCCGGCCACGACCTGGATCTGTCGCTCCGCGGCTCCGCCGTCACGCTCGCAGCTGAAGTCGACTCGCATGCCCGGGGCGGGGAAGGTGTGCTGCTGTTCGGGAATCGGGTAGCGTACTTCGGCTCTGTAGTGACTCATCAGGCAGGGTTGGTTATTGACCAGCCCGGTGCCGTCACCGGAAAACATCATCGTTGCGATCCTGTCGGCCTCACGCGACGTACGCAGCATTCCGAGCGTGTCTGCCGCTTTGTACAGGATCTCATCCAGGTCGCCGTCGTCCTGTGCCTGCCCCTGCCGAAGCGGCACCAGGGCGACCAATACAGCGATCGCGGCGGTGCCCGCCAGTGACAACCAGCGTTCGGTAAACGATTGACGGCAGCGAGATTTCATGTTCCTGGTGACCCGATGTCGCGGATTCCGGCGCAGTCGTTCTTGTAATGTCTTGGCAACAGTATAAGCTTTTCTGACGGCATGCCGCCTGCTCGGCGGCGGCAACGTGGCGATGCGCTGCTACTGGTTCACAACGCGCGTGCATTGAAGGGGGGATTGGGATGCAACGAACTTTTCTCTGGCTAACGGCGGTGACGATCGCTGCCGGACCGGTCGCCGCACATCACAGCGCGAAAATTTTCGAGCCCGAAGCGTCTCTCACGCTGGCGGGTACCGTCACCGAGTTTGACTGGGCGAACCCGCACACCTATATCCATATCGAGGCCAGAGATGACGCGGGCGAACTCGTCGCCTGGGAAATCGAGACCGATGCGCTGCCGATTCTGATCAGAAGTGGCTGGACAAGTGAGTCCCTGCAACCCGGCGACCGAATTCTCGTCCGCGCACGTCCCGACCGGAACCGGCAGAGGAATCACGCGCTTCTCGTTTCGCTCGAGAAGGACGATGGCACGGTGATGTCGGCCAGGTCGTATTTCCTGAGTAAAGCGGCCGAATCGGATGCACTTGCCAGCGCAGCGGATCTCTCAGGCCGCTGGGAGCTGCGGTTCGAGGACTATGACCGCTATTACGCGGCATGGGCCGATGTCGAGCTGACCGACGCGGGCAGGGCGGGAAGCGCAAGCTACGACGTCCGCACGGACAGCCCGGCCGCTCAATGCGTCGCCGCACCGCTACCGTCGATTCTGGTTGCGCCTTATCTGAACGAGATCGAGATCGCGGGCGATGTCATCTACATTCGAAATGAGCGCTTCAACGCGGAACGCGTGGTCTATATGGACGGACGCGGCCATCCCGAAGGCGGCGAGCGAACCAATCTCGGTCATTCGATCGGTCATTGGGATGGCGATACGCTCGTCGTCGATACTGCCCTGTTCGCGGATCACCGCGCGCCGATCTCGGGTCAGCAGGGGAACGAAGGCGTACCCGCCGGTGCGCAGAAGCGCGTCATTGAGCGTTACCGGCTCAGCGATGACGGCACGCACATCTCGATCGGGTTCGAGGTGGAAGACCCCGAGTTCCTGGCGGAACCGTTCAGAGGCGACGTGCGCTGGTACTACTCGCCGCACTTCGAAATGCGCGGCTTCGGCTGCAATGCGGAGAACTCGCAGCGCTATACGCTGCAGTAGTCGTTGGCCGGGCGCATCTTGCGTCCGTGATGGCTACCTCGACGCGTTGAGCTGGTTCGTGCCGCCTGCGACGACCGGGGTGAGACCGGTCGAGTCGATGATCGATGCGGTTGCTTCCGACGACAGAAAAGCGAGAAGCGTCTCGGCGTCGCCCGAATTTTCCGCAGACGTCATGATTCCGGCGGAAAAGAATGCAACTTCCTGCAACTCTTCCGGGATCGTGCCCGCGAAATCCGCGCCCTCGACCGGCAGGATCGCGCTGACCTGCTGGAATCCAATTTCGACTTCACCGCGTGCGACGACGCTCGCAACCCGCTCCGTGAAGATTCGTTGCGTTTTCGGCTCGATCTCTTCCCAGATACCCAGGCTCGGGAACACCTCGGTCGACAAGCGCGTCCCGCTGACGCTGGCGGAGAAGCCGATCGATTCCGCGGCCAGCAAAGTCTCTATGAACGCTTCGCGCGTGCTGATATCGGGTATCGCTGCACCGCTTCGCACTGCCATACCAATCAACGAACGACCCAGGTCAACACGCGAATCCGGTCGTACGTAGCCCTGGTCGGTCAATTCGTCGAGTGGTGGACGGTTGAGAATCAGAACGTCGGCCGTCTCGCCGCGCGCGACGCGGACCGGGATGGATTCCGGTCCGCCACCCATAGATGAGCCGTATTCGGTCGTGATCTCGATGCCGGTGGCCTGCGCAAAGATCGGTCCGAGGATGTCGAACGCGGCCGTAAAGCCGCCCGACGTAATGACTTTCAGTTGCCGAGCGATCGATGTCGTCCTGGCGTTCCCGGAACTGTCGCTGCTTACGGGGCTCAGTCCGGTCGAAGCGACGATCCCTGCTACGGCTGGCGATGACAGGAACTCGATCAGCCTGGCTGCACCTTCCGCGTTGCCGGCGTTCGCGGGGATGACTGCCAGGAACGACGACATCTGCTGGATTTCGTCGGGTATCGGCCCGACGTAGTCGGCGCCTTCGATCGACAGAATTTCACTGACGGCCTGAAAGCCGATCTCCACCTCGCCGCGTGCGACGACGCTCGCGACTCGCTCGGTCACGATGCGCCGGCTCTTCGATTCGATCTCTTCCCAGATTCCCAGCGACGGCAGCGCCACCGTCGACAGGTGCGTGCCGCTCACGCTCGCCGAATAGCCGAAAGATTCGGCGGCGCGCAGCGTCTCGATAAACGCTTCCAGCGTGCTGATGTCGGGTTTCGGCGCGCCGCTCCGTACCGACATGCCGATGACCGAGTTCGCGAGATCGACTCGTGTCTCGGGTCGCAGGTGGCCGGCATCGGCCAGACCCTCGAACGCTCTGTCGTTGAAGATCAGGACGTCGGCAACCTCGCCCCCGGCGAGGCGCACGGGTATCGATTCCGGTCCGCCGCCCATCGACGAGCCGTATTCGGTCTCGATCTCGATTCCGGTCGCCTGCTCGAACAGCGGGCCGAGGATGTCGAAAGCGGCCGTGAATCCGCCGGACGTAATTACCTTGATTGGCGCCGGCGTTGCCGGTGCGGCAGACAGCGCAGCGTCTTCCATCGCCGGGTCCGTACAGGCGTTGAGCGCAAGAAAACCGAGGACGAAACTCGCGTGCCTGACGAGCGCCCGCTGAACGCGAGAAGTCGTCGCGGCTGATTTCTGCTGCCTGGTGCGCATGATCGGCGTCATTTATCGACGACCGTTCGCTCGCGCTATTGGGCGTCGGCCAGCATCTGTCGCGTCTCCGCGATCAGCTCGTCCAGCCAGCGATGGAAATGGTCGGGATCGACCCAGGGATGCGGATCGCCGGGTCCGCGTTCGGCGAGCATTGCGGCGCGGCCGAAAGTGTCGGGCGCTCCCTGTGCGTGGATGTCGAAGTGATTCGCGATCTGCACCTGAACATCGTTGAGCTGATTGATCCGCTCGAGGTCCTGGATAAATTGCAGAATCACTTCGGGGTCATCGCTGCGCACGGCCGGCCCGCCGTGGAAGTAGGCGGGGTAAGGCATACCGTTGTCGTAGACGGTCATGCGTATCGACGTCGTTCCGGGTGTGTGGCCGGGCGTGTGCTCGAAGTTGAGCGTCGTATCGCCCAACGTCAGCGAGTCGCCGTCCTCGATGAAGAAATCGATCTCCGGCGCATATTCACCCCAGTCCGAAACCATCAGGTTGTAGTCTTCTTCATGGGTACCGAACTGTGCGTCGAGTATTTCGCGCAGTGCCGGCGCCCCACCGTAGTGATCGCGATGGCCCTGCATGATGATGACGTACTCGATCGCCATCGGGTCGAGCCCGAGCTCACGGATATTGCCCAGCAGATATTCCGTGTAGCCGTCGAGATCCCAAAGCGTGTCAATGAGAATCAGGCCCTCGCTCGTCTCGATGACATAGCTCCCGACTTCGCCGATTCCGACGAAGTAAAGATTGTCGAAAACCTGGAACGGCTCTCGCGCCATGACGCTGAGGTCGTTTCGCGGGCTGATTCTCGCCGGCGGCGGCTGAGTGGCGGCGACTCCCGTCCACAGCACGAGTAAGGCAGCGATCAGGGTGTGGCTCATCAAGCGAAGATTCATTTCGGGGTCCTCTCGTCAGGGATCCATTTTAGTTATCGACATGCGCCGCCATAGCAGCGTCGTCCGGATACCTTAATCATCGCCCGATCCCTGTTGGAACGCTACTTCCAGAGCCGAATCATCGGTTAAATCGTGTCAATGTCGAGCGGGCGCGGTACTGATTCGCGCAGCATGGGGGTAAACTGAAAACCGCGGAAATACTCGAAAATCGGGAAAACCATGACCAGCTACCGAAATTTTTCGATCGCCACGACGGCTGTCGCGGCAATGCTGACCCCGTTCGTCACCGGCGCCCATCACTCTCGCGCCGAATTCGGCGATGAGGTTACGGAGCTGACCGGAGAACTCGTGCGCGTGTTCTGGCGCAATCCGCACGCCGGTCTCAACATCGTCGTGCGTGACGAGAGCGGTGCGGAGGAGCAGTGGCGCATCGAGACGTTCGGCAGCCCGAACCTGTTCGGTCGCATGGGCGTCGATCGCGACTACTTCGTAGAGGGACAGCAGATCACCGTGTCGGGACGCGCGTCGACAATGCGGGAGAATTATCTGCTTGGCACGAACGTGTTGTTCGAGAGCGGCATGGAAGCGATCCTGAGCGCCACGATCGGGCCGCTCTGGTCCGACAACTATGTGGGCGGCTCCGAGTACTCGGACCGCGATCTCTCCGTCACAACCACGATCGCAGCGGAGAACCGTGGACTATTCCGCAACTGGAGCATTGCGGGCCGCGCGATTGGAACGCACCGCGACTTCCCGTTCACGGCTGAAGCGCAGGCGGCGATGGACGCCTGGGATCCGGTTACGGCGCCCGTCGCACGTTGCGAAACGCCGGGCATGCCCGGGCCGATGTACCAGCCGCTATCACAGGAGTTTGTCGATAACGGCGATACGATCACACTCAACGTCGAGTACTTCGGAATAAAGCGCACGATTCACATGAACGATGCCGTCGATCCCGAGACGGTTGAACCGTCGCCGCTGGGTTATTCGGTCGGTCGCTGGGACGGTAATACGCTCGTCGTCGAGACGACTCGCATCAACTATCCCTATTTCAACTCCGGCGGAGCACCGCAGAGCGAAAATGTCCGGGTCGTCGAGCGCTTTGCTGTCAGTGATGACCAGACCGAAATGGACTTCAGCATGACGATCTACGACGACGTGACATTCTCGGCGCCCGCGAGTGCCGGGCGCCTCTACGTTGCACTTGGCGAACCCTTCGTTCCACTCGACTGTAACGTGTTCTGAACGTTCACAATCCCGCTAGGCGCGGCAGCCAGGTCACGAGCGCCGGGATATAGGTAATCAACACCAGCGCAACGATCGCGATGCCGATGAAAGGCAGCATGCTGCGTGCCACCTCGAGATAAGGCACTTTGAACGTTACGACGCCGACGAAGAGATTCAGTCCGAACGGCGGCGTCATCATGCCGATCGCAACATTGAATACCACGACTGCGCCGAGGTGCAGTGGATCGATCGCGAGTGCCTGGGCGATCGGCTGAAACACAGGCGTCAATACAATGATCGCCGAGTTCGGATCGATGAACATTCCTGCGATCAGGAACACGATGTTGATCGACATGAGCAATCCCGTTGCGGTCGTGCCTTCCATCGTCGCGGCCATGATCTGCGGTACATTCTGTAGCGTAAGGAAGTAGGCCATCGCCGATCCGGCAGTGAGAAGAATCAACAGAGACGCGATGACGACGGCTGACTTGCCGGTGACATCGATCAGGTCTGCCATGGTCATCTTTCGATACACGATCATTTCGACGAACAATGCGTACACGCAGGCGCCCGATGCCGCTTCAGTCGGTGTGAAAGTGCCCGCATAGATTCCACCAAAAATAATTACGGGCAGGCCGAGAGACCATCCGGCTTCCCTGAGGCTCTTGAAGCGTTCGCTCCAGCTTGCCCTGGCTTTGAGGCCGATGCGCCTGGTTTTCGCATAGGCGTAGCAATACAGCGACAGCAGAACGATAAAGATCACGCCCGCGCTAAGCCCGGCGAGGAATACCCCGCCGACCGAACTCGTCGTAACGAGTGAATACAGGATCATTGCAACGCTCGGCGGTATCAGCATCGCGAGCGTCGACGACGACAGGATCAGGCCGGCCGCGAAGCCACGACCGTAGCCCTGTTGGAGCAACGCGGGATAAACGATCGGCCCGATACTGACGATCGCTGCCGTGCCGATTCCGGAGACTGCGCCGAACAGCGCACAGGTCACAGCGGTCGTAATGGCGATGCCGCCTGTCAGATGTCCGACCGACGAATCGACGAGTCGCAGCAGTCGCGTTCCTATCTCACCGCGCGAAATGATGTCGGCCGAATAGATAAACAGTGGAATCGCCAGCAGGCTGAACTTGTTGATGCCCTGCATCATCTGCTGCGGGATAACCATGCTTGGAATATCGGGCCCGTAGAGTTCGAACGAAACGAGCGTCGGTGCGAGGATAGCGATGAATACCGGCGCAGAGATGAACAGCAGCACGAAGGCGATGAGCGTGAACAGAATGACCGGCATAGCGGCTAACCGACACTTGACCCGGCTGAGCGACGGCTATCAGCGCAAGCTTTCAGCGCGACCTGCAGGAACGCGACGGACATCAGCGCGCAGCCGAGCGGTACCGGCAGGTAGAACCAGGCAGACGGAATCTCGAGCATGGGATCGATCTGTCCCGATGCGAATCGCGTCAGCGTAAATCTGGCGCCAAGCCAGGCAACCCAGCCCGTCGTAACAGCGCCGGCGATACCCACGGGAATCGGCAGTACGCTCACGATCCGATGCGGCAGCGTCTGGCGAACGACGTCGACCGTGATGTGCGTCCCCATACGCACGGCGAGATAGGAGCCGAGAAACGTCAGCCAGATTACGATAAGACGGCCGAGAGCCGGCCCGCCGACGAAGGAGAGGTTCAGGGCGCTACGCCCTACCGAGTTAAGAAACAGCAACGCCGTCATCGACAGCAGTGCGAACACGACGAAAGCCCGGATCGCGATATCGAGTTTCGCGAGCACGCTTTCGATGCCGGTCACGATCGTTCGCATACGAGTTCCGAAATCGACGCGGCGCTAACGCTCACCTTCATATTTGGCGATCTCCTGCCGGAACGCTTCCAGGATTGCAGCGCCGCGTTCTCCGGTTTCCTGAAGGTAGCGTTGCTCGACACCGGGGAGCAGCGCGTCACGAAGAATGGCGCGGTTCTCGCTCGACAGTTCACGAATCTCGGTACCGCTTGCAACGAACGCCGGCATCGCCTGCTGCTCAGTGACTTCGTAGGTCAGCTCGGCTGTCATCCTGCCGCCGACTTCGATCGCATCGCGAATGGCAGTTTGGCATGCCGGGCTGCGTTCGTCCCACCAGAACCTGGACACCATCAGCACCTGGTCCATAGTTCCGTGATTCGTGAGCGCGATGTAGTCCTGTACTTCGTGGAATTTCATGAAAAAGACGGTATTGATCGGATTTTCCTGCGCATCGATTGCCCCAACCTGCAGCGCGCTGTAGGTCTCGGAGAATGGCATTCCGACCGCGGTGAGCCCGGAGCGGCGAGCCTGTTCCTTGAGAATGGTTGACGGCATGACACGGGCTTTCAGACCCTCGTAGTTGTCGAGCTCGTCGAGAGGGCGCTCGTTGCTCGTCCAGATCTTGTAGCCGGTGTGCCAGACACCGAGAGAAACGATGCCTTTCTCTTCCGTTGTCGCAAGCAAGGCGCGCATCGCATCGCTATTGTGAACCTGCGCGAGATCTTTCCAGTCGGGTGGGAAAAAGAACGGAAAGTCGAGAATACCGAGTAGTGGCTGAAAGCCGACGAGGAACGAGCCCGGGAGCAGCAACATCTCAATTGCGCCGATCTGCAGTCCCTCGATCAGGTCCGTGTCGCCGCCGAGCTGGCCCGCCGGATAGACACGCGCCTCGATATCACAGCGTGCGTCGGCCGTGATGAGTTCTGCCATGTAATCCGCACCGCGTCCTCGCGGCGTTCCACCCGGAACGACGTGCCCGATCTTCATCTGCACGGCCTGAGCTGCCGCCGTGCCGGTTGTCGTCACGATGACGGCAGCCGCGGCGACCAGCAGACCGGTTTTCAGGTTCACTTCTGGCTTAGATACCAGTCCAGAATCTGTTCGCCAGTCCAGAAGAGAACGCCAGGCTTGTTGCGAATAGTTTCGTAGATCTTGCGAAAGTACTTGATACGATGTGGCACGCCCATGATATAGGGATGACAGGGCAGGGCCATTACTCGTGGCTGTGTTTCGGATTCCCTGTAGAAAGTCTCGAACTGATCGAGCGCACGGTCGGCATATTCGGATGCGCGGTGGTGCTGGATCAACATCATCGCGACGTCGTTGGTTTCCTGCGTATAGGGCACGCTGACGATATTTCCTGCACGCGTTCTGAGTTCGACGGGCTGGTCGTCAAGAACCCAATCCGCGACATACTCGAAGCCTTCCTCCTTGAGAATGTCTACGGTTTCAACAGTCTCCGTGAGCGCCGGGCCGAGCCAGCCGCGAGGCGTCTTGCCGATGAAATCCTTGATGATGTCGCGCGTCTTCTGAATATCTTCGCGTTCGTTCTCGACCTTCTGCATGTTCTTCTGCGAAAATCCATGGCCCATGAATTCCCAGCCCGCGTCGCGCGCCGCTTCGGCAATTCGCGGATAGTGGGTAATTACACTGCCATTCAGCGCGAACGTCGTTGCGACGTCGAATTCGTCGAGCACTTCCTTAAAGCGCCAGAATCCGATCCGGTTTCCGTATTCATGCCACGCCCAGTTCGGAACGTCGGGCATCGGCGATCCGCCGGCAGGCGGCGTAATGACCGTCCGCGGCATCGTCGCCATGCTGTTCCAGACTTCGACGTTGACGATCGTCCACACGACCATGCGCGCCCCGTCGGGCAGTTCACGCACGGGTCTGTCGACAATGGCGGAGTAATCCAGGCGTTCGTCAGGGCGCATCGGCTCCATGGAGCGGACCTCTTTATCTTGTTATGGCGATATCACGCTTTCTAGCGATCGAGACCGATCGCCGAACCCGTCTGGGAAGTTAACCGACGCTTCGGGTGTATGCAAAGGGTCGCGAAACTCACCCGGGCCGTTGCGCGAGGGCTGTGCCTCCGAGAATGACGAGACCCGAAACGATCAGAGGTATCGTGACGGCTTCGCCGAGCATCGCGGCGGCGAGTGCGAATGTCACCGCAGGCTGACCGAGCTGCCATGCGCTCATGCGCGTAATTCCGCCGCGGCCCAATGCCAGGAACCACAACAGATAACCCATGAACGAGCCCATGAACGCAAGGTACGCGAGCGAGATCCAGCTGGTTGACGTAACCGCTGCCCAGTTCGTTCGGTCGGCGTTGATCAGCACAAGCGGCACCATCGCAACAGCTGCGACAGCAAGCCCCCAAAAAGTTGTCGCGCGATTGCCTATCAGCGGAGACAGCTTTGCCCCCGTCACATAGCCGACTGCGCAGACCATGGTTCCAGCGAGAATGATCAGGTCGCCGATCACGCTCGCGCCATCTGCACCCGCTCCTGAAGCACGCTCGGTACCGGGAATATAGCCGCTGCGGTGAAACACCAGAAAGGCTGTGCCCAGACCGGCGATCGTAACTCCCGCCCACCATGCTGCGTGCGGCCACTTGCGATCGTAAGCTGCAGCGAAGAGGCCGGTAAATACAGGGATGATTGCGATAATCAGCGCCGCATGGTTCGCCGATGTAAGCTGAATACCGATGCTCAGCAATGTCGGCCATATTGCGAAACTCGTTATACCCGACACGAGCAGCAGGACAAGATGCAATCTCTCCGTAGGAAATCGTAACCGCAATGCAAGCGCTACGATCAACGCGATCGGCCCTGCCAGTACTGCGCGCATCATGCCGGTCGTCGCCGAGTCGATGGTTACAACGGCGAGCTTGTTAGCGACCGGCGTACCGGCCCAGATCAACAGCGCCGCCGCAGCGGCGGCGTACACGGCGACGACTTCGCGACGTTCTGGTTTCAGTTGATTTCCCGCGTCTGGCGGCGGCCAAAGACTATAAAAACCTGCTGAAGCGCAAGCATCTGCAGGTTCTACATCGTCAAGTCGAAGCCGGAGTGCTTTTTCGATCGATGCGCTAAATTGTCGCGCAACGCAATTTAGGTACAGCCGGAATCGTTGTCAATCTCGAAGCTGCATCCATTGGACGGCGCCTGTAGTATGAGTAACAGGGGAGGCAGTCTTGAGAATTTCCGATCTGTTCGTCGATCCGCGCAAGGCGCTGCTGAGCAAGCTCACGGTGTACTACGCGTTGCTGATGCTGATTGTCTGGATTCTGACGAGTTCGTGGCCGAGTCTCTCGAGCTATATGTACTCGTGGGAGCAGCGAATCCCCGACGAGACACAGGGTGAGGTGCTCGAAACGCTCGGTCAGATAGCGTTCCGCGCGCTCGAGCCTGACGCGGCGTCTGCTCTGTTTGTCTCCATAATCGGCGCGCTCCTGCTCATGATTCCGGTGAGCTGGGTTTACATCGGAACGCGCCGCCGCCGCGGGCTCGACCAGTCGATGATCGAGAGCCTGCTGATGCTGCCGGTTGCTGTCGCCGGCGTCGTCGTCATCGTGCAGGACAGTCTCGCATTGGCGTTCAGTCTTGCCGGGATATTTGCCGGGATTCAGTTTCGCAGTCGCTTGAAATATTACGCCGATGCGCATTTTATCTTCGCGTCCATCGGCGTAGGGCTCGCCGCTGGTATCGGGGCGCTGCATATTGCGGCAGTCATGTCGTTATGCTTCAACTACATCGCCTACTTTATCTGGCGGCTAGGGTATGGCCGGGAGTCGGCGGAGCGGCATCTGCGCTTCGCGACCGCGGAAGCGCGGGAAGAAGCGCGCCAGCGGAAAGAAGCCATCCACCTTCATGTCGATGAGCTGAACGAGGCGGAGCTCGAGGATCTCAGGCTCGAATTGAAAGACCGGGACCGCGCGGAGCGTGGCAATGAGCCTCGAGATGGCTAGTTGCTCCGATACCCGTCTCGCGGCCGGTGTCCGGCGCTCGGCTCGCAATCGAACGAATCCACCGCCAAATTCGTCCTGATCAGAACGCGAGTTCCCGTAATCGGATCCGGGTAGAACTCGGGGTCCGTGACGGTCCAGTTCAGAACCAGTTCGCCGGTCTCCGGGTCGACATTCAGACGTTCCGTCGTTTGCAGTCCTGCCGTGTTGAGACGTCCCGCCCATAGTGCGCCGGGCGCGAAGTTCTGCGTCTCGATGACGAGTTCGTCTCCCTCGAATCTTGCAATCGAGTGACCCAGGTCCGTTCGGGGTCCGTCGGCAGGGTGTTCGGTGACGGTGAGGTCAATTTCGCGAATCGTGTCCATGAATTCGTGGTGAATCACGATCGTGTCGCCCTGCGTGCGAATCTCGGTAGGCAGTCCCGGCGCCGACCACGCGCGGATGTTGCTGGCGGGGCTGCATGACAACGTCGGGTTCTGGGTAATCCAGTCGAAGGCATCGTGCGCTTCGATTGCCGCTTCGGTGACCCGGGTCACCGAATCCGTCTCGCTGCCGGCCTCGGCGAGAAATACTTTGGGATACCAGGTGCCGAGTACGCCAGTCTCTCCCGCTACCTGCGGTGCACCGTAGATGCTTTGGCCATTGCGCTCGCGGAACACAACGACCTGGCCGTCGGTCAGCCGGATTGTGCCTGTTTCGCAGCCAAGCGGGTCGCGGCGTGAGATAAAGCCTTCCACGACAATCGGACCGCCGATTGCGAACGAATCGATCGTGACGCCGCGGCGTTCGAGTTGCGTTCGCGCCTGCAACTCGCACCAGCGGACTTCGTTCTCGCCCTGCGGGCTAATTGTGTCTATGTAGACGTAGGCATGCGGATTCACGAACTCGATCTCGCGAACGGTCCCCTCAACGCGCACGAAGCTGTCGCGATCATAATGCGCGACCCAGCCATGATGAGCGTGAGCATTAATCGCGCAAACGCTGATCGACGCAGCGGCAGCGAGACGCAGAAACCGATTCATCGGGAGTCGTCTGCGGTCCTTCACGCTTGGCCAGGATTCCATTCGCTCACGATAGCATCGAACTCCGGCCGCGGCCTTTCCTTGGGCGCTTCGATTGCCGTTCCGATGTGGATGAATGCGACGATGTCGGTATCGGCCGAGTGCCCCAGTGCCTGGCGAATTTCCGCGTGATAAGCGGGCCAGTCGGTGACCCACTGGGCATTGTATCCGAGTGCCTGTGTGGCGATCAGGATGTTCTGACATACGGCTGCCGCCGATAATTTCTGCTCGAGTTCGGGTACTTTCGCGAACTTGTCGGCGTTCGGATAAGACGTGACGACGAGCAACAGCGGCGACCGTTGCGGGCGTTGCCTCTCCTGTTCTACGAGCGCCTCCGGCGCATCCGGATATTCTCGCCTGAAGACATCGACGCATATCTCCGCCAGTGCTTTCTGAGCTGCCTTGCGCAGTATCTGAATGCGCCAGGGTTCTGCGCGACCGTGGTCCGGGGCGCGGATTCCGGCGCGAAGAATCTGATCGAGCTCTTCGTTGTTCGGTGCGGGATCGCCAAGGTTCACGGCGAGGACCGAGCGACGGGAAAGCAACAATTCGATGGTGGTCATGCGTAGGACTCTAGCAAAGTCGGGCATTACGCGGCAGCGGCGGACCGGACGCGCTGCGCGAGTACCAGCCAGATGCCGCCGAGCGTCGCGACCGATGCGATCAGCAGGCGGCTCGTGACGGCTTCGGATAGCAGCAGGACGCCACCGAATGCTGCGATTACGGGCACCGACAGTTGAACAGTGGCAGCACGACCGGCGCTCAATCCCGGTAGTGCCGCGAACCAGATGACGTAGCCGAGTCCGGAAGCGATAGCACCGGAGGCGATCGCGAGCGCAATGCCTTCGGGCGTCGTTTGCATCTCTTCAAAGAAGATAGCGCTAACGATCAGCACGAGCGGTAAAGAGTAGATGAAGCAGTTGGCCGTCGTGCCGAGCGCGTCAACGGCATGTCGGCCGCGAAGCGAGTAAAAGCCCCAGGCGACTCCGGCAACAGACATCAGCACGGCTCCGAGCGGGTCGGGTGCGCTGAGACCCGGCGACACGAGATAGACGAGTCCTGCCAGTGCGATGGTCAAGCCTAGCCATGACAGCCCGTTGAATCGTTCGCCACCGAAAATCGCGGCAGCGAACATCGTGAGCTGTACGGCGCCGAACAGGATCAGGGCACCGGTACCGGCCGTCAACGAGAGATAAGCGAACGAGAAGAACGCCATGTAGAGGAACAGCATCGCAACAGCCACAAAATCCGCCTGGTGGCGTCCGCGGGCCCGCCAGTCGGGCAGGACAATTAATGTCAGAACGATGGCGCCGGCCGCGACGCGGATCGTCGCGAAGCTCGCGGCATCGATTGCACCTGCGCCGAGCGCCATTCTGCAAAGGAGCGAATTCGCTGCGAAAGCGATCATGGCGACCGAGGTGAGAAAGGCCGTGCCGCCGAAGCGATCCCCCAGTATCATGGAGCGAAGACTAAGGGTCTGCGTTATCGAGGTAAACACGCACGGCCGCTGTCGCGCTTGCAAGAGACCCCGATGTCCGAGCCGCCCTACGCCAACCTGTCGCCCGATGCCGTTCTCGAAGCCCTGGAGGGAGTCGGTTTTCGCTGCGACGGCAGAATACTCGCGCTCAATAGTTACGAAAATCGCGTTTACCAGATCGGCCTCGATGATGGGGGTTTCGTCGTCACGAAGTTTTATCGCCCGCAGCGCTGGAGCGACGCGGCGATTCTCGAGGAGCATGCGTTCTCGTCGGAGCTGGTCGCACAGGAGATTCCTGTGGTCGCGCCGATCGACATCGAAGGGAACACGCTCAACGAGCACGAGAACTACCGGTTTGCGGTGTTTCCGCGCCAGGGAGGTCGCTGGCCCGAACTCGCGTCGAGCGAAGACAGACTCTGGATGGGGCGCTTTCTCGGAAGGATTCACGCGGTCGGAGCGAGCGACGAATTCGAACATCGAAACGAGTTGTCGATAGAGCGCATGGGGCAGGAGTCGGCAGACTTTCTGCTCGAGCGGGGCTGGCTACCCGAGCATCTTATCGAGAGCTATGCGACGCTCACCGATCAACTGATCGATGCCATTCATGACGCGTTCGATCGCGCGGGCGAGTTCCGGACATTGCGCATTCATGGCGATTGTCACCCGGGCAACGTGCTCTGGACCGACGACGGTCCGCATTTCGTCGACCTCGACGATTGTCTTACCGGTCCCGCGGTACAGGACCTGTGGCTGTTTCTCTCCGGCGATCGCGAGGAACGAGCAGCGCAATTGCAGGATCTGCTCGAGGGCTACGGTCAGTTTCATCAGTTCGATTATCGGGAGCTACACCTCGTTGAGGCACTAAGGACACTGCGAATGATCCATTACGCCGCGTGGCTTGCGCGAAGGTGGGAGGATCCTGCGTTCCCCCGTGCGTTTCCCTGGTTTGCAGAGAACAAATACTGGGAGGAGCACGTACTGGCTCTCAAAGAGCAGGCGGCCGCTGTCAGTGAGCCCCCTCTCGAGGTCGTGTAGACTCGGCCTCAATATCGCATAGCGGGGAAGATTCGCGATGGCATACACACTCCTCGGCAAAGATTTCGTTCCACCCGATGTCAGAGCCAAAGTCACCGGCCAGGCCAAGTACGCAGAAGACTTTCGCGCGGAAGGTATGGCGTTTTGCCGTCTTCTGACGAGTCCGTTACCTCATGGTCGGGTCAACAACATCGATGCCAGCGAAGCGCTGGCGATGGACGGCGTCATCGATATCCTGACCGCAGACGACGTTCCGTCATTGCCCGCTCCGCAGGACCCGATCCTTTCGAACGAACCGATGTGGGTCGGCCAGCCGATCCTTGCGGTTGCGGCGGTCGACGAAACGACGGCGCATGATGCGCTCGAGAAGATTTCACTCGATATCGAGGCGCTGCCGTTCATAACGGACCCGCTCGAAAGTCTTTATCCCGGCGGTACCGACGCACGCTCGGGAGGAAACGTCGCCGGGCGTGGTCTCGAACTGCAGAGCATCAAGTGGACAGCGCGCGACTTCGCCACAGCAGGGGACGGCGTGCTGCCGACGGGAACACCGGCAGCCGAGTGGAATTACGGGGACCTCGAGGCTGGCTTCGACAAAGCCGTCTACGTCCTGGAGGAGAATTTCGTCACATCGTCGCTCTCTCATCACTCGATGGAACCGCGCAGTGCCATGGCCTACTGGGAAAATGGCCGCTGTTATCTGCACGGGTCATCGCAAAGTCAGAGCTTCGTCGTCCCGTCGATCGCGGGCTGGCTCGGGATCGAGCCGTCCGACCTGGTCTTCGTTTCCGAATATTGTGGTGGCGGCTTCGGGTCCAAGGGCGGCGCCTATCCGCTGGTCACCGTTCCGGCGCATATGTCGCGCAAGATCGGCGGGCGCCCGGTCATGATGAGGATCAGTCGCCAGGAAGAATACGCGATCGGCTCCGGCCGTCCGGCGTTTCAGGGGCGTATTCGGATGGGCTTTGCCGAGAACGGCCGAGTGACCGCCGCAGATATGTACATCGTTCAGGACAATGGCCCGAACATCGGTTTCCCTGACTGGACATCGGCCGGCGACAATGTCTCGATCATCTATACGCCCGAGGCCATGCGGTTTCGCGGAATTCCGGTTCTGACGAACACACCGCAGCGCGGCCCGCAGCGCGGCCCGGGACAGAACCAGATCGCGAATGCTGTGGAGCCGCTGATCGACAAGGCTGCCCGCGCGCTCGGTCTGGACCCCTTCGACGTCAGACGCATCAATGCACCCAATAACACGACGGTCTACGGTGGCCGGCGGACGCCATTGACGAGCGCGTATCTCGGCG
Source organism: Rhodospirillaceae bacterium (assembly GCA_024638465.1). Classification (GTDB taxonomy): domain Bacteria; phylum Pseudomonadota; class Gammaproteobacteria; order Steroidobacterales; family Rariloculaceae; genus SMWC01. Next base: position 52,250 of record JAHEKF010000014.1, read on the forward strand.
AAGCGCTCGATATCGGCGCCGGCGATTTCGACTATACCGCCAAGCGAGCCCGCTCCGGCGAGCGTGACGGGTCCAAAGTTATCGGCGTTGGTGTCGGTCAGGCCTATCATTCCGCTGGTTCGAACGGATTCGACGGACTTGTGCGCATTACGCCCGACGGCATACTGCATATCCACACAGGCGTCGGAAATCTCGGAACGTTTTCACATTCGGGAACGTCACGCGTAGCGGCCGAGGTTCTACTGTACGACTGGGACAACTGCGTTGTTGAACGCGGCGATTCGCGCAAGCACCTGCCATGGAATCTCGGCCAGTTCGGCAGCAATACTTCGTACACGATGACGCGAACGAATTACGTTGCAGCGATGGACGCGCTGACAAAGCTCAAAGAAATCGCAGCCATGGAGTTCGGCGGTAGCGCCGCCGACTACGAAATTGGCGGCGAGCGTGTTTATTCGAGCGACGACAACGCGATGGGTATGACCTACGCGGAAGCTGCCTCGAAAGCGATCGAGCTCGGCGGACGCTACGCGGGTCAGGAGACACCGGACGACATTAATCCGATGACACAGGCCTCGGTTGCCGCGCTGGCCGGAACCGGGCTGATCGGCGTGGCGAAGGACAACCTGGAGCGCAGCGGCACGGTCCCGGCGCTGGCGGCCGGGTTCATGATGATCGAGCTCGATATCGAGACCGGTCAGTTCGATATTCTCGAGTACATCGGCGTGGCCGATTGCGGCACCGTGATCCATCCGCAAAATCTGACCAACCAGATCAAGGGCGCTGCGCTCATGGGCATCGGCATGGC
>JAHEKF010000061.1 GCA_024638465.1 Rhodospirillaceae bacterium
CTCTCCGGGCACGACCTGTAAAGGGCAGGTTGGTTGGCGTTCGAAGCCGGTCAGGGTTCGAGCCAGATCAGGGTTGCCATGCGCCCGCAGGGCGCTTCGCGACGGTGCGAGAAGAAGCGATTCGACTCGGTCGCCGTGCAGAAGCCGCCGCCGTAGACTGCCTCGACGCCGGCCGCAGCCAGGCTCAGCCGCGCCAGCCCATAGAGGTTGGCCTGCCAACGGCCATTCGCGTTCGGTTCGAAATGGTCCTTCGCCGCGGCATCAGCGGCGATAAACTCGTCACGGACTTCGCCACCGACTTCGTAGGCGCCCGGACCGATCGCCGGACCCAGCCATGCGATGAGTCCGGACGGATCACTCTTCATTGCGTTGACCGCGGCAGGCAGCACGCCGTTCGCAAGACCGCGCCATCCCGCGTGGGCCGCACCCACGCGGTCGCCGGCCGTGTTCGTCAGTAACACGGGCAGGCAGTCGGCCGTAAGGATGACGCAGACTTTTCCAGGCGTCGACGTGACCGCACCGTCGGCGATCAGAGAAGACTCGGTATCCAGATCGACGATGTCGGTGCCATGAACCTGCTCCATCCAGGACGGCTCATTGGGAAGTTTCAACGCCGCGATAACGGCCTCGCGATTTCGGGCAACCGCCTGCGCAGCGTCGCCGACATGGGATCCGAGATTGAGCTCTGCATACGCTCCCTTGCTGACGCCGCCCGCACGCTCGGTCGAAGCGGCACAGACGTTGCCAGGCGCGGGCCAGTCCGGGACGATCGTGCGCGGCGTCATGCCCGCGCCTCTTGCCCGGCGTCCGTGCGCAAGGCGGCGACCAGAGACGCCATATCTTCGGCCAATGGACAGTCGAACCGGACCGTCTTGTTATTGCCCGGATGGGCGAATTCGAGTCGTATCGCGTGCAAGGCCTGGCGGCGGAATCCCTGAATGGTCGCTTTCAGCTCCGCGCTCGGCGCCGGCGGCAGGCGTGGCCGGCCACCGTAGAGCGGGTCGCCAACCAGCGGTGCGCGTTGATGCGCGAAATGTACGCGAATCTGGTGAGTTCGACCGGTCTCGAGGTTGATCCGCAGATAAGTGTGCGCGCGGAAGCGCTCCAGTACCCGGTAGTGCGTGATGGCGTTGCGGCCGCGATCAACCACGGCCATCTTGAGTCGGTCACGTGGGTGGCGCCCTATGGGCGCATCGATCGTGCCCCCGCCCGTCAGAACACCCTGACAAACTCCCCGGTAGCTGCGATGAACTTCGCGCCGCTCGAGCTGAGCGGCGAGCGATGCTTGTGCCGTGAGCGTACGCGCAACTACCAGCAACCCGCTGGTGTCCTTGTCGAGACGATGCACGATACCGGCACGCGGGATTGCCGCGAGATTCGGATCGAGGTTCAGCAACCCGTTCTGCAGCGTACCCGATCGGTTTCCCGCGCCCGGGTGAACGACGAGTCCGGCTGGCTTGTCGATCACGAATACGCTCTCGTCCTCGTGGACGACCTTCAGCGGAATGGGCTCGGGAGCGACCGGCACGGCGGCTTCGATCTCAGCGTCCAGCACGATTTCTTCACCGCCTCGCACCGTCGTGCTCGGCTCGGCCTGTTTGCCGTCGAGCGTGAGCTCGCCGCTGTCTATCCATACCTTTAAACGGCTGCGCGAGTACTCGTCCAGCACGGCGGCAGCCGCCTGGTCGAAACGTCGACCCGCGAGCGCCTCTGGTAGTCTCAGGCGCTGATGAATGCGTTGCACAACCGCTCTCCGCAGAATTCGGAAACTTTTCGATATACTTCGTGATCTAATCTCGGGCTGGCGGCAGCCCGGGTCGAGGCGGGCAACCCCTGACGCCGAAATTGCCGCCTTACGACGCCTGGCAGGCGCAAGATAACGGAAAAACTGCGTGCGCACATCGAAGACAAACGTTCTCGCCCTGGTTACCGCTACCGTCGTCGCAGGCGGATGCGGCCGCGGCGACAATCTCATCATGGACGAAGGCCCGGACGTGATCTACCAGCGCGGCGTCGAGTCAATGGAGAGCGGCAATTTCCCGATAGCGCTCGCGTACTACCAGGCGCTCGAGGCGCGCTACCCGTTCAGCAACGTAACCCGCCAGGCGCAGCTGGACATGATCTATGCGTACTACCGCAGCCGGGAGTTCGCATCTGCGATTGATGCCGCGGACGAATTCGAACGCGAGAATCCGACTCATCCGCGCGTTGACTACTGCCTGTATATGAAGGGGCTGGCGTATTTCGATCAGGCCCCGAATATTCTCGAGCGCTGGTTCCGCGTCGATCTTAGCGAGAGACCACCGCGTGACACGATGCAGGCGTTTTCCGCCTTCCAGGAGCTTGTTCGTCGTTTCCCCAACAGCCAGTACGTCCCCGACACGCGCGAGCGCATGGTGTTTCTGCGCAATCGGCTCGCAGCCTATGAAAACCATGTTGCATCTTATTACCTCGATCGCGGCGCCTATGTGGCCGCGATCAATCGCGCGAAATATTCCCTGGAAAATTTCCCCGGAGCGCCAGCGACAGAGGAATCTCTGCGGATCATGGTCGAGGGTTATGAGCAACTGGGGATGATGGATCTCGCCAACGACGCCAGGCGGGTCATGCAGGAAAGCTTCGGCGAGCTCACCGCAGCCGACGACTAGCTAGTATCCCGAGGTGATCGGGTAACGCCAGTCACGTCCGAAAGCACGGCTGCTGACGCGCACACCCGGAGGCGCCTGCCTTCTCTTATACTCGTTCCGCTTCACAAGCTGCAGAACGCGAACGACAACTTCGCGATCGAAACCGAGCTCCGTGATTTGATCGACTGAATAATCTTTCTCGATAAATGCTTCGAGTATCGCGTCCAGAATCTCATAATCCGGCAAGGAGTCGCTGTCTTTCTGATCGGGGCGGAGCTCTGCAGACGGTTCTCTGGTAATGACTCGATCGGGAATGACAGGTGCGCCGGCAGCGATCTCATTACGGTAGCGCGCGAGCTCGTAGACGAGCGTCTTGCTGCAATCCTTGAGCGGCGCGAAGCCACCGGCCATGTCGCCGTAGAGCGTCGCATAACCCACGGCCATTTCGCTCTTGTTGCCCGTCGTCAAAAGCATCTTGCCGGTTTTATTGGATATCGCCATGAGCAGAATGCCGCGGCATCGTGCCTGGATGTTCTCTTCGGTCGCATCGGGCTCGCGGCCCGCGAAGATGTCCTCGAGCACCGACAGAGTTACGTCGAACATCCGCTCTATAGACAATGTGTCGTAATCGACGCCGAGATTTTTCGCTTGCTGCGCCGAATCTTCGAGACTCATGTCGGACGTATAACGCGACGGCATCATGACGGCATGGACGCGATCGGCTCCGAGCGCGTCCACGGCGACGCAGAGCGTTAGCGCTGAGTCGATTCCGCCCGACAATCCGAGTATCACACTGTCGAAACCGTTCTTGTCTACGTAGTCGCGCGTACCCAGTACGAGTGCGCCATAGACGCTCTCAGCAACCGGGAGCAATTCGGCAACTTCACCTGCGACGGGCTCCAGACCTTTGGATGTCCTCGCGAGCTCCGCCACGTAGAGATTTTCCTCGAACGCCGGCGCGCGAAAGACGGCGACTCCACCGGAATCCATAACCATCGAACCCCCGTCGAAGACGAGCTCATCCTGACCGCCGACCATGTTGACGTAGACCAGAGGTATCGTGTTTTCGCGCGCTCTCGCGGCGAGCGCACGCTCGCGATTGAGCTGACTACCCGTGTGATAAGGCGACCCGTTCAGTACCAGAATCGCATCCGCGCCCGCTTCGCGAGCGGCCGCGCAGGGTCCTGGCTCCCAGGTATCTTCACAGATCGTCAAGCCCAGCTTAACGCCGCGAAAATCAACCACCGTCGGTCCGTCACCGCTCTCGAAGTAGCGCTTCTCATCGAACACCGAATAGTTCGGTAGCGCCTGCTTCCTGTGGCGCGCGAGTTCGACGCGGTCGCGAAACAGAGCGCCTGAGTTATAAATGTTGTCGCCGGTGTATTCCGGAAACCCGACATAGATGCCGATGCCGTCGCTGCCCTTGCGTACTTCTTCGAGCGCCGCCTCGACACGACGCCGCATGCCGCCGTGCAGCAGCAGATCCTCGGGCGGATAACCGCTCAGCGTCAACTCGGGGAAGACTGTCAGGTCACAATTGAACTCATCGCGAGCGCGATGCGCCGTTGCCAGTACTTTCTTGGTGTTGGTATCGATCGCACCAACGTGAGTGTTGAGCTGCGCAAGCCCTATTTTCACTCCAGGGCCTTACTCATCGCGCCCCCTAGCTCCGCCGGTGAACGTACGGTTGTGACGCCGGCTTTCTCGAGCGCTCGGAACTTCTCGTCCGCCGTGCCTTTACCGCCCGAGATGATCGCGCCCGCGTGTCCCATGCGCTTCCCGGGAGGCGCAGTAACGCCAGCGATATAGGCCACTACGGGCTTCGAAACTTCGCTCGCAATAAACTCAGCAGCGGCTTCCTCGTCCGAACCGCCGATCTCGCCCACCATGATGATGCCGCGGGTATCCGGATCCGCCTCGAACAACATGAGACAGTCGATGAAGTCCATACCGCGAACCGGGTCGCCACCGATTCCTATGCAGGTCGTCTGGCCAAGCTTTTCGTTGGTCGTCTGATACACGGCTTCGTAGGTCAGCGTTCCGGAGCGCGAAATGATGCCGATCGAGCCCGGCTTGTGGATGAAACCGGGCATGATGCCTATCTTGCATTGGCCCGGGGTAATGATGCCGGGGCAATTCGGTCCGATTAGATTGCAGTCGTGATCGGCGAGCACTGCCTTTACCCGAACCATGTCCAGAACGGGCACGCCTTCAGTAATACAGACGACGAGATTGACCCCCGCATCCGCGGCTTCCAGGATCGCGTCAGCCGCGAAAGGTGCCGGAACGTAAATCATGCTTACCGTCGCGCCTGTCTCATCGACCGCTTCGCTCATGGTGTTGAACACGGGAAGACCGAGATGCTCTTCGCCACCACGACCTGGCGTCACGCCGGCGACGACCTGCGTGCCATACTCGAGACATTGCTCCGTGTGAAAGCTGCCTTGCCTGCCGGTAAGCCCCTGGCAGACAATTTTCGTATCTTTATTGACCAGGACGCTCATGAGCCGCTGCCGGCTTTGGCAATGACCTTCATGGCGGCGTCTGTCAGATCGTCCGCAGCCTCGATCGGCAGATCGTTGTCCGCGAGAAGCTTCCTGCCACGTTTCACATTGGTACCTTCGAGGCGAACGACGACCGGCACTTCGACCCCGACGTCGCGAACGGCAGCAATGATTCCCTCCGCGATCAGATCGCAGCGAACGATTCCGCCGAAAATATTGACAAGAATGGCTTCGACCTTTTCGTTCGCCAGAATGATTTTGAACGCCTCAGTAACGCGTTCTGCCGTGGCGCCGCCGCCAACATCGAGAAAGTTTGCCGGCTCGCCGCCATGCAGCTTGATCAGGTCCATTGTCGCCATGGCCAGACCTGCGCCGTTGACCATGCAGGCGATGTTGCCGTCGAGAGACACATAGTTGAGATCGTGATCCCGGGCTTCGCGTTCTTTTTCGTCTTCCTGCGCTTCGTCACGCAGCTCCTCGAGCGCCTTCTGGCGGAATAACGCGTTGTCCTCGACGTTGATTTTCCCGTCGAGCGCAACGACGTTTCCTGCGCCGGTCGTAATAAGCGGATTAATCTCGACGAGACTCGCGTCGCAATCGTGAAACAGCTTGACGAGCTTGGCCAGAATGTCAGCGAGCTCCCGTTGCTGATTCTTGTCGAGCCCGAGGCCGAAGCCGATCTGTCGCGACTGGTAATCCGCCAGACCGGCTGCGGGATGCAGGGCAGCCGTCAATATCTTCTCCGGCGTTTCCTCCGCGACCTTCTCGATGTCCATACCCCCTGCGGCCGACGCCATGATGACGACGCGCTCGGTGTCTCTGTCGACGAGCAGACTCAGATAGAGTTCGCGATCGATCGACGATCCTTGCTCGACGTAGACCGTGTTGATCGGCAGGCCTTCGGGGCCGCTTTGGTGAGTGACGAGCTGCGTTCCCAGCATCGCTTCGGCGTGTTGCGCAACCTCATCGGCAGACCGGGCAAGCTTGACGCCGCCAGCCTTACCGCGACCGCCGGCGTGAACCTGCGCCTTGACGACCCAAAATTCACCGCCGAGGGCCTCGGCAGCAGCGACGGCTTCTGCCGCGGTCGAAGCGACTCGACCCGTGGGCACGGGTATGCCGAACTCGGCGAATAATGCCTTGGACTGATATTCGTGAAGATTCAACTGACATCTCGCTGTCGGGGGCGGCGTCATTGTCTATGAAAGGGCGGGGGTTCGCAAAGTGACATGGGTCCGATGGCGGCGGGCAGCGATCAGGTAGAATCGCCGGCAGATGTCCGCCGCAGATACCACGTCGACTTCCCGGCTCAAGCTGGGCCGCATCGCCGCACCCGTGCCGGACTCGGAAGAGTTCGCGTGGCGGGTTCTGATTCTGCTCAATGTCTTCAGGCTGACACTCGGCAGTCTTTTGCTCGCGGTCTTTCTGGCCGTACAAGATCCACGCATCATCGGCGGTACCAATCCCACGCTCGCCGCGGGCGCTTTGCTTGCGATGCTCGTGACCGGCGTCGTCGAGATCTGGTTGCTCAGGCGTCGCAGCCCCTCGTCGACGGCTCAGATTTACGGCCAGCTGATTCTGGATCTCACGATCATCACGACGCTGATGCACGCGAGCGGCGGTATCTCGAGCGGCGTTGGCGGTCTTCTGGTTGTTTCCGTTGGCGCGCTCGCGTTGCTCGTTGCGGGCGAGCGAGCTTTCCTGTTCGCTGCACTCGCCGCCCTGACGATACTCGGCGAACAGGCGCTTTCGCAGTTTCAGGGGGTCACCGATACAGCCGCTTACGCGCCCGCGGGTATCCTGGGCGCGGTCATTTTCGTCATCGCGATCGTAGTCCAGGTGTTGCGACATCGGATGCTCGAGACGGAAGCGCTGGCGGAACAGCGCGGCGTCGATCTGAAAAATCTTGGCGAGCTCAATCAGTACATTGTTCAGCATCTGCGCGAGAGCATCGTGGTCGTTGACGGCGACGACCGGCTGAGACTCATCAACGAGTCCGCGGCAACCCAGCTCGGTGCGGTCAGCCGCCGCCCCGGTCAGGCGCTGCGCGATATTTCTCCCGAGCTTGCCGACCGTCTGGCGATCTGGCGAGAGCGTGAGCGAGCACCGGGCGAGCCACCGATGAATTTCACCTCGGCGGACGGCGCCGCCACGATCATCCCGCACTTCGCACCGCTCGGCGCCGAGCGCTCAGGCGGAATGCTGATTTTCCTGGAGGATACGTCGCTGCTCGCGGAACGTGTCCAGCAAACGAAGCTTGCGTCGCTGGGGCGGCTCTCTGCCAGTATTGCCCATGAAATCCGCAATCCCGTCGGCGCCATGAGCCACGCTGGTCAGCTACTGGCAGAGGCGCCCGACATCGGGCCCGAGGAGGAACGACTCACGGACATTATTCGCGTCAATGGAGCTCGCGTGAGTCAAATCGTAGAGAACGTGCTTGCGCTGTCGCGGCGCGACAAGACTCAGCCCGAACGCTTCGAACTGAAGCCGTGGATCGAAAAATTCGCGCTGGAATTCGTGCGGACGCTGGAGCTTTACGAAGGCTCCGTTAGCGTTGTGGGCTCGGCTGTCGAGACCGAAGTCAGAATGGATCTCTCGCATCTCTACCAGATCGTCTGGAATCTCTGCGACAACGCCGTCAAGTACGCGAGCGCAACCGCCGGCGGCATCGCCGTGGAACTCGAGTGCGGCCGATTGGAGGCATCGGGTCGCCCGTATCTGGAAATCTCCGACCGCGGCCCGGGCATCGCACCCGAAAAAGTGGAAGAAGTTTTCGAACCATTCTATACGGGCGAAGACGGCGGCACGGGTCTCGGTTTGTTCATTTCGCGCGAACTGTGCGAGTGCAACGGCGCAACCCTGCGCTATCTGCCGCGCGACGGTGGTGGCAGCGTGTTTCGTGTAATCTTTGCGGATCCGACTCGCTGGCAACGAGCCTCCTGAAGCGATGAAACCAACTGCTCTCGTCGTCGACGACGAACCCGATCTCTGCGAGCTTCTGTCGATCACGCTCGACCGCATGGATATATCGACGCGCACCTGCAACGACGTTGCGGCAGCAAAGAGCGCGCTCGGCAAACGAGCTTACGACCTCTGCCTCACCGACATGCGTCTCCCCGACGGAGATGGACTCGAGCTCGTCGAATGGATTCAACACGAGGTCCCGGGCACACCGGTTGCCGTCATCACGGCGCATGGCAGCGTCGAGACAGCGGTAAGGGCACTCAAGGCCGGTGCGTTCGACTTTGTCTCCAAGCCGCTGGACCTCAACGACCTGCGCAAGCTGGTCACGGCCGCGCTGAAGCTCGGCGATGTCGATCACCCAACGACGACGGGCAGCAGCGGACTCACGGGTACTTCGCCGGCCATCGAGCGCGTGCGAGAGCTGATAGGCAAGGTGGCGCGCAGCCAGGCGCCGGTTTTCATCTCCGGCGAGTCCGGCACCGGCAAGGAGCTGGTCGCGCGGATGGTGCACGAAGCAGGCCCACGAAGCGATGGTCCGTTCGTTCCGATCAACTGCGGCGCTATTCCGACCGAGCTCATGGAAAGCGAGCTCTTCGGTCATCAGAAAGGCAGCTTCACCGGCGCCGTCAGTGACAAGACCGGCCTTGTTCAAGCTGCTGAGGGCGGCACCCTGTTTCTGGACGAGGTCGCTGATCTGCCACTGCATATGCAGGTCAAGCTGCTCCGCGTCATTCAGGAGAAAGCGATTCGCCCGGTCGGCGCGTCGCAGGAACTACCGGTGGACGTCCGGATACTGAGCGCGACTCACCGCAATCTCGAGGAACTCGTTGCGGTGGGGAGCTTCCGCGAAGACCTCTACTACCGGATCAATGTCATCGAGCTGCATGTGCCGGCGCTTAGAGATCGTGGCGACGATGTGCGTCTGCTGGCGGACGATATCCTGGCGCGACTCGCAAACGACATGGGTTTGCCGAAGCCAAGCCTGTCCAGGGCCGCCTGGGCAGCGCTCGCTGCCTATCGTTTCCCGGGTAATGTGCGCGAGCTCGAGAATATCCTGGAGCGCGCCATAACACTGGCCTCCGGCAACGAGATCGATGTCGGCGACATTCAGCTGAGACATACGGAAGACGAAGAGGCGACGACGGTGAGTGACGAATCGCTAGGCACCCATCTCGAAGAGATCGAGCGCGAGCGCATCGTCAACGCGCTCGAGCAAACGCGCTACAACAAGACAGCGGCTGCCAAGTTACTCGGAATCAGCTTCCGCGCGCTACGTTACCGGATCAAGAAACTCGGTATCGACTAGCCCGATCCGTGTCAGGCCGGGTGACAAAAATGGTCAGTTTCTGCCGCTAGGGCGCTTTTCATCGCCATTCCTGCTCCGGCAATATGTTCAACGGCATCGGTCTCGCCCTCGTAGAAATCGCCTAGCTATTTGAATTCGTTGATGTTTCTGGTTTTCTCCCGAAAGTTGGCACAGCCTTTGCAGTAATAACAGCACAGGCTTCGGCCAATCGTATTTCGTTAACCGCTTAGGAGTATCTCCATGAACAAGCTTCAGCAGGGTTTTACCCTCATCGAACTCATGATCGTTGTTGCGATCATCGGCATTCTCGCCGCAATCGCTATTCCTGCTTACCAGGACTACACGATTCGCGCACAGGTATCTGAAGGCATGAATCTGGCCGCCGCTGCTAAGGCCGCCGTTGCCGAAGATTTCCTGAACGAGGGCGCGGCCCCGGTGAACCGCACGGACGCGGGCATGACGGCGACCGCCACGGACACTCAGGGCAAGTACGTCGCGAGCGTCAACGTCGCCAACGGCACGATCATCATTGCTTATGGCAACGAAGCGAACGCCCAGATCATGGGCGAGACGCTGGGCCTCACTCCTTACGAGAGCGTCGACCTTTCGGTTATCTGGAAGTGCGGTGCGGCTCCGGTACCTGCTGGCGCGAACGGCCTGATGGGCGCGTCCGGCGCGGTCAACGTTGCGGTGCTCAACAACGGTACGTTAGCGGGCGCGGCCTTCCAACAGTACCTGCCGAGCGCTTGCCGTCCGTAATGACGCGAGCCACTGCTTAGCAGGCTTAAAAGCCATCGAGGCCCCCGCTCGCGGGGGCCTCTTTGTTTGAGAACCGGTATCGCCGGAATTCGGCGAGCCTGCGCTGAGAAAGGACTCGCGGGACCCCTGAGCGGACCTGAACGAGTTTTTCGGACGAATCTAGGCTCAATGTATAAAAACGCGGTAAATCTCTGTCACAAAAGGAGAACTCGACAGTTGACAGGGTCCGGGCCAACCCGGAAAGTACCGGGTTATTGACAAAAACCCCCGGATCGAGACGATCCGAGCTAGTGAGATCAGTATGGTAGCGACCGCCGCATCCCAATCGCCCCTAACCGGCTTGCCAAGACGGCTCATCCAGGACGGCGTCGTCGCCGAAGAAGGGCTCACCGAGGCGCTGGAGGCGACCAAGAAAGAGGGCACGTCGCTGGTCGAATATCTCGTCAGCAACGAGATGGGCGACCCGCAGCAGATCGCGATCGCCGCTGCGCTCGAATTCGGCGTACCGCTGCTCGATCTTGACGCCATCGAACTGGATCTCGATGTCGTCCGGCTGGTCTCCGAGAAACTTCTGAGCCGATACAATGTGCTGCCGCTCATGCAGCGCGGCAAGCGACTCTACGTCGGCGTCTCCGACCCAACCAACCTGCAGGCGCTCGACGACATCGGCTTCCAGACGAGTCTTCGGGTAGAACCTATCGTTGTCGAGCAGAACAAACTCGACGGTCATGTGAATCGCGCACTTGAAGCCGTCGACACGTCGATGTCTTCATTCGAGGAAGACGACTTCGATCTCGAGAATCTCGAAGTCTCAGGTGGCGATGACGATCTCGAGGACGATGTCTCGAGCTCGGAGATCGACGATGCGCCGGTTGTTCGCTTCGTCAACAAAGTCATGCTCGACTCGATCAAACGAAACGCATCCGACATCCATTTCGAGCCGTATGAGAAGTTCTATCGAATTCGTCTCCGTCAGGACGGTGTCCTGACAGAGATCGCGAAACCGCCTGCAGTGCTTGCGGCGAAGGTCGCCGCCCGACTCAAGGTGATGGCGCGACTCGACATCGCCGAGCGGCGTATCCCTCAGGATGGCCGCATCAAGATGAAGCTGTCGAAAAATCGGGCGATCGACTTTCGCGTCAATACATGCCCGACCCTGTTCGGCGAAAAAGTGGTCTGCCGTCTGCTCGATCCGACGAGTGCATCGATAGGCATCGACGCTCTGGGTTACGAAGAAGATCAGCAGGAACTCTACGTCGAGCAGTTGAAGAAACCGTATGGAATGATTCTCGTTACTGGTCCTACCGGCAGCGGCAAAACGGTGTCGCTGTATACAGGTCTCAACATTCTGAATACGGCAGACAGGAATATATCGACCGCCGAGGATCCAGCCGAGATCAATATGCCGGGCGTCAACCAGGTCAACGTCAATCCCAAGGTCGGATTGACGTTCGCATCCGCACTGCGCGCGTTCTTGCGCCAGGATCCGGACATCATCATGGTCGGTGAGATTCGCGACATCGAGACGGCAGAGATCGCGATTAAGGCCGCACAAACCGGCCACCTGGTCTTATCGACGCTGCACACGAACGATGCGCCGAAGACACTGACGCGAATGGTCGATATGGGTATCAAGCCCTACGCAATCGCGAGCACCGTTAGCCTGATCATCGCGCAACGTCTGGCGCGGCGACTCTGTTCGAACTGCAAACAGCCGATCGACGTGCCCAAGGAAGCCTTGATCAAGGAAGGCTTTTCGGAAAAAGACGTCGAAGAAGGCATCACCGTCTATTCCGCCGAAGGCTGCAAACAGTGCACCAACGGCTACAAGGGACGACTCGGTATCTTCCAGGTGCTGCCAGTCAGCGACGCGATAGGCAGAATCATCATGGAAGGCGGAAATTCGCTGCAGATCGCGGATCAGGCGGTCGAGGAAGGTATTCCAGATTTGCGTGAGTCCGGCTTGAAGAAGGTCAAGGACGGTCTGACCAGTCTCGAAGAAATTAACCGCGTCACAATCGACTAGCTGGATTGACGCTGACTGAACCAGGCTTGCGGGAGAACAGATACTCATGGCTCAAAGCGCAGCGATAAAGCAATCTCCGTTTCAGTGGGAGGGAACCGACCGCGCCGGAAAGAAGGTCAAGGGCAAACTGGTCGGCGCCAGCGAATCTGCCGTTCGCTCCGAGCTCCGCCGCCAGGGCGTCGTTCCCACCAGAGTTCGCAAGCAAAGCACGCTGTTCGCCAAGAGCGGTAAGGTCAGAGCCCAGGACATCGCCATATTCTCGCGTCAGCTCGCGACCATGATGACCGCGGGAATCCCGCTCGTACAGGCATTCGACATCATCGGCGCGGGACATGAGAACCCGGCGATGCAGAAACTAATTCTCGCGATCAAGGCTGACGTAGAGGGCGGTACGGCGCTGGCAAACGCGCTTGCGCGGCATCCGCTTCACTTTGACGACTTGTTCGTCAATCTCGTCGCCGCCGGCGAGCAAGCGGGTGCACTCGAAACCCTGCTCGACAAGATCGCCACGTATAAGGAAAAGACCGAAGCGATCAAGAAGAAGATCAAAAAGGCGCTGTTCTATCCGGCAGCCGTCGTGGTCGTTGCACTTGTCGTAACGGCGATCCTCATGATCTTCGTGATTCCCGAATTCGAAAGCCTGTTTCAGGGTTTCGGGGCAGATCTTCCTGCTTTCACACGGATGGTCATCGACATTTCGAACTTCATTCGCAGTCAGGGCTGGTTATTGCTAGCGGCCATTATCGGCGCAGTAGTTGGCTTCCTGCATGCGAAGAAACGTTACCGAAAAGTTCAGCATGCAGTAGACCGTATCGCTCTTAAGCTCCCGGTCATCGGCATGATTCTCAACAAGTCCGCTATCGCACGCTACGCACGGACACTCGCGACGACGTTCGCAGCGGGCGTCCCTCTCGTCGAGGCACTCGATTCCGTTTCCGGTGCTTGCGGCAACGTCGTCTACGAAGGCGCAGTGTTGAAAATGCGCGACGAAGTCGCAACCGGTCAGCGACTGCAACGAGCGATGGAGAACACGGAATTATTCCCGAATATGGTCAATCAGATGATCGCCGTCGGCGAGGAATCCGGCTCTCTCGACGAAATGTCGAGCAAGGTTGCCGACTTCTATGAGGAGGAGGTCGATAACGCCGTCGACAGTATGTCGAGCCTGCTCGAACCGCTGATCATGTCGATTCTGGGTGTTCTGGTCGGTGGACTCGTTATCGCGATGTACCTGCCGATCTTCAAGATGGGGCAGGTCGTCTAGAAACGCTGGAATCGCGGACCGACCCCGGCGAGAATACTCTCGCTTTAGCCGTCAGACAGGCTGACTGATCCAAGTGGAATTCTTCGCGGCATTTCCGGGCGCGCATTTCGTCATCGCAGGCTTCGTCGGGCTCATCGTGGGCAGCTTTCTCAATGTCGTCGCTTACCGTGTACCGATCATGCTCGGCCGGTCCTGGCGCGAGCAATGTGCGGAGCTTGATGCCGAAGATCTTCCGGAACCGGCTCATGCGGTCGGCAAGCCCTTCAATCTCGTCACGCCGAACTCGACATGCCCCGGCTGCGGCAGCGCGATTTCCGCCCACCACAATATTCCAGTCCTGGGCTACCTGTTCCTGCGCGGCCGCTGCGCCAGCTGCGCGAGCCGGATCTCGCCAAGGTACCCGGTCGTGGAGGCTATTGCCGGCATCCTGAGCCTGACCGCCGCCTGGGTTTTCGGCCCGAGCTGGCAACTCGTACTCGCATTGCCCTTTACATGGACGTTACTTGCGCTCGCAGTCATCGATATCGATCACACCTTGCTTCCCGACTCCATGACGCTGCCGCTGATGTGGGCCGGTCTCGTCGCCAGTCTTTTTATGGTTGATGGCGCAGTCATATTTACCGACGTCACTTCCAGTGTTATTGGCGCCGCGGCCGGGTATCTTGCACTCTGGAGCGTTTATCAGATCTTCAAGCTGGCTACCGGCAAGGAAGGAATGGGCTATGGCGACTTCAAGTTGCTGGCTGCGATCGGTGCGTGGATGGGGTGGCAAGTGCTGCCGCTCGTCATCATGCTGTCCGCCGCCGTCGGCACCATCGTGGGAACGGCAATGATTGTCTTCGGCGGTAACTCGCGCGAGACGCCGATTCCGTTCGGACCCTATCTCGCAGCCGCCGGCTGGATCGCCTTGCTTTGGGGCGGCGATCTGACGGCCTGGTACGCACGGTTCCTGAGCTAGCAGTCGATCCAGGAGGCTTCCCGTATCTACCGCGTCGGATTGACAGGAGGGATTGCCAGCGGCAAAACGACGGTTGCGGCGATGCTTGCGGAACTCGGCGCGGGAGTCGTCGATACCGACGATGTCGCGCGCGAAGTCGTAGAACCCGGTGAAGCGGGACTCGAGGCCATCGAGCGCGAATTCGGCGCCGATGTTCTTCTCGAGACCGGCGAACTCGATCGGGCGACGATGCGAAAGCTGGTATTCCGGGACGCCAGGGCAAGAGCGCGACTCGAAGCGATTCTGCATCCGCTGATTCGCGAGCGGACCCTGGCCAGGGTCGATGAGCTCGATTCGCCGTATGCGGTAATCGTTGTCCCGCTGCTCGTAGAAACCGATTTCGTCAAAATCGTCGATCGCGTGGTCGTCGTCGATTGTCCGCGGGAAACACAGCTCGAGCGTCTCATGCAGCGCGACGGCATCGACGAGGCCACAGCAGAAGCGATGCTGGACGCCCAGATCGACCGCGCGCTGCGAAACGCTGAAGCCAACGATCTGATCAACAGCAGCATGACCATCGCCGAGGTGCGCGTGCAGACACGGGCTCTCCACGAGCGGTTGCTGACACTGGCGCTCGAGGCCGGCAGCCGTGACTGATGCGCGACACCGGTTCCCCTTTGTTTGCCGCGAGACGGCCGGTCGCGCAGAATACGACGATGGCTAAGACCGCATCGGAACTGTCGCCGGCTTCGTCGCCCGACGAGCCGATGAGCTTCGAGCAACCGCTATCGGAGCGAATGCGGACTTTTCTTCGAATCGAATTTCTGTACGAGCAGGCGCTATACCATGCCGGGGATCTGACAGGCTTCAGCGCCCGGGCGGCGATCGCGTCGCTGCTCGAGATAACAGTGATACTGGGACGCGGCGACGTTCGGAGCGAAGTCCTCAAAGAACTGGAACGCCATGCGACCTTACTTGCCGGCTATGCGCGACAGCGCGACGTCGATCTTGGTCGAGTCGAGAAATTGCTGGCGGATGTCGACGGCTTCCGCACGCAACTCGGCGAGATCGGGCCGAAGTTCCTGAACCCGCTCAAGGAATGCGAGTTCCTGAATGTGATCAAGCATCGAAGCTCGATACCGGGCGGTACCTGCATGTTCGATCTGCCGGACTACGCCTACTGGCTCAGATTGCCTATCGAGGATCGCGTGATGCAGTTCGAGGCCTGGACGCAGTCGATTCGACCCGTCTGCGACGCCGTCGAAGAGGTGTTATGGCTGACCCGGCAAGCCAATGAACCCATGGAGAAAGTCGCGACAGGCGGCATGTATCAGCACCAAATGGACCGCAACGAACAGCCCTCGCTCGTCCGCGTGATCGTCGCGCCTGACGCCGGCGCATTTCCGGAAATCAGCGCCGGCAAGCACCGCTTTACGGTTCGCTTCGTTACCTGGGAAGGTATCGACATCCGCCCGACCCAGGTGGCCGAGGATGTGCCGTTTCAGCTTGCGCTCTGTTAGCTAACGCAAGCCTCCGCCCTCGACGGAATTCCGCACGCGCGCCTTAAGTAGCTCGACCACGATCGGCAGGTCGGCCGGCAGCAATCCGGCATCCCGCAGCGAGTCCGGCACGACCCAGTCGATAGCCTGACCCTCGCGCGACTCGGGTTCGCCTTCGAAGTCCAGTATCGTCCAGACGTCGAGATGCACGATCCGCTCGGGATACTCATGCGCCAGCTCCAGCAGCGGCTCCGCGCGAAGTACCTGGATCCCGAGTTCTTCCTGAAGCTCACGCGCGAGCGCGGCCTCACGACTCTCGTTATCGCGTCGCTTACCACCCGGGAACTCCCAGAAGCCCGCCATGTGGGTCCCGGGCAGACGCTGATTGACGAGCACGCGGCCGCGCGCGTCGCGAATTATTCCGACCATGACTTCGATCTCGATCATGCGCAGCGACTCTAACGGTCGTGGACGAAACTCGCAAAGCACGCTCATGGTAGTCGC
>JAHEKF010000015.1 GCA_024638465.1 Rhodospirillaceae bacterium
GAGTTACGAGCTTGCGCTGACGGCAGCAGAAAACTATCTCGCGAAGACCTGATCCTGCTTCGACGAACCCGCGAGCAAAAAAAGGAACGGACGTGGACATACGTAAAGTCAAGAAGCTTATCGAGCTACTGGAAGAGTCCGGAATCGCGGAAATCGAGATTTCCGAAGGGGAAGAATCCGTTCGTATCAGTCGTTACTCGACAGTGGCGCCGGCCGTACCGGCTGCCGCGCCCGTCGCGGTCGCCTCTCCGGCACAGGAAGTGCGCCCGGCCGAAGCTCCGGTTCCAGAGCCCGCAAGCAGAGGCACCGAGATTACTGCACCGATGGTGGGCACCTTCTACTCCGGGCCGGCGCCTGGCGCAAAAGCGTTCGTCGAAATCGGTAGCGAAGTGGCTGTCGGCGATACGCTCTGCATTCTCGAAGCAATGAAAATGATGAATCAGATCGAGGCGGAAGTGGCCGGTCGTGTCGTCAGCATCCTTGCCGAGAACGGCGCGCCGGTAGAGTTCGGGCAAGTCCTGTTCATCGTAGAAGAATAGCCCCTCGATGCTAGACAAGGTATTGATCGCAAATCGAGGCGAGATCGCGCTTCGTATCGTACGGGCATGCCAGGAGCTCGGAATCAAGACCGTTGCTGCCTATTCGTCCGCCGACGCCAATCTCAAACACGTACTGCTGGCCGACGAGACGGTGTGTATTGGGCCACCGTCTTCGACGGAGAGCTACCTGAACATGCCCTCGCTGATCGCAGCAGCGGAAGTCACTGACGCCGTAGCTATCCACCCCGGGTATGGCTTTCTCTCGGAGAACGCCGACTTCGCCGAAAGAGTCGAAGAAAGCGGTTTTATCTTTATAGGACCGACACCACAGTCGATGCGTCTCATGGGAGACAAGGTTTCGGCGATCCGCGCAATGCGCGAGTCGGGCGTCCCCTGCGTCCCGGGCTCCGACGGCCCGCTGGGCGAAGACAACGAGGAGAATGCCCGCCTGGCGCGTGAGATCGGCTACCCGGTCATCATCAAGGCGTCGGGAGGTGGCGGCGGACGCGGCATGCGAGTCGTGCACAGCGAGGCCTCGCTGTTCAACGCGATCACCGTGACGAAACAGGAAGCGCTGTCGGCATTCGGCAACGATCAGGTCTATCTAGAGAAGTTCCTGACGACGCCGCGGCACGTCGAATTCCAGGTCCTGGCCGACAATTATGGCAATGCCATACACCTCGGGGAACGCGACTGCTCGATGCAGAGGCGTCATCAGAAAGTCGTCGAGGAAGCTCCAGCGCCCGGCATCACGGAAGAACAGCGCGCGCGTGTCGGAGAGCGATGTGCACAAGCGTGCCGTGAGATCGATTATCGCGGCGCGGGCACTTTCGAGTTTCTGTATCAGGATGGCGAGTTCTACTTCATCGAGATGAATACGCGCCTGCAGGTCGAACACCCGGTCACCGAAATGGTGACGGGCCTCGACATCGTGAAGGCACAGCTCATGATCGCCGCCGGTGAGCCGCTGCCGTGGAAGCAAGAGGACATACGCTGGTACGGGCATGCAATCGAGTGTCGTATCAATGCCGAAGACCCTAAGACGTTCATGCCCTCGCCGGGAACCATTAACCTGTGGCACCCGCCGGGCGGGCCGGGCATCCGGGTCGACAGCCACATCTATAGCGGCTATGCCGTGCCACCGCACTACGATTCGATGATCGGAAAACTCATCGCACATGGCGACTCCCGTACCTCGGCGATAGCACGGATGACGACCGCACTCAGCGAAATCGTTATCGAAGGGATCAAAACCAACATCCCGCTGCACCAGGAGATCTTCCAGCACGCTGCATTCAAGAATGGCGGAACGGATATCAACTATCTGGAGAAGCGCCTGGGCCTAAGCTAGCCCCGTGCCCTGGAGCCAATTGGAGTTCAGGATCCGCGCGAAGGATCTGGCGCGTGCCGAATCGCTGCTGACTCTGGCCGGCGCCGACGCCGTCGCTCTGGGCGACGCTTCGGAAACCCCCTTGCTCGAGCCGGCTCCCGGCACGACGCCTCTCTGGCCGACGATCGCGATACGGGCGTTATTCTCCTCAACCGCAGCGGCGCAAACCGTCGCCGATGCGATGCCGAAGGACCTGATTGTCGGTGGTGACAGCGTCTGCTTCGAGTTGAGCGACGCAGACTGGATCGATGGTCTCCGGCAGAAACCGTCGAAACAGATTATCGGGAAGAGACTCGTCCTGTTGTCCGCAGAAGAAGACGCGCCTGCGGGGCGGGTGCCGGTTCGGCTTAGAATGGGGCTCGCCTTCGGCACCGGAACGCACCCGACGACACGACTTTGTCTCAGCTGGCTCGACGCCAACGTTACCAATGCGACTTCGGTCATCGACTTCGGCTGTGGTTCGGGAGTGCTGGCGATCGCGGCACTCAGGCTGGGCGCAAGCCGGGCCTGGGCGGTAGATATCGAGCAACAGGCTCTCGCCGCCACGGACGACAACGCGAGACTCAACGATGTCTCAAACCGAATCTGGATCGGAGTGCCGGAACAACTCGCAGACGTGTGCGCTGACATCCTGATCGCGAACATACTGGCGCGCACAGTGCAGGATCTCTCACGGCAATTTCAGGAACTCGTCGCACCCGGCGGACGCATTTTGCTGAGTGGAATTCTGGACGAACAGGTCGACGACGTGCAGCTTTCTTTCTCCGGCGGCTTCGACTCGTTCGAGAAGGAATATCTGGATGGTTGGGTAGCTTTGTCTGCGCGAAAATCTTGATTGGCGCGACGCGAACCGCGTTGTCGACGGAAGACGGGTACGCGGGCCGCAGACACTATAGAATGGAGCCTCGGAGTCGGTAGTCATGCTGTTTACACGCTGTCCAGACTGTGAAACGACATTTCGCGTAACCGCCAGCGCGCTGTTCAAAGCCGCCGGAAAGGTTCGCTGTGGGCGCTGTGATGCGATATTCGTCGCGGACGACGAACTCAGCGACGCGACGATCTCGACCATCACCGAAGCCGACATCGCAGAATCTCCGGTCGTTTCCGACAACGGGCAGGAACTCGAGAGAGAAATAGAAACGGCGCTCGAGGAGCTCGACGAAGACGCGGAGCTCGACGAAGACGCGGAGCTCGACGAAGACGCGGAGCTCGACGAAGACGCGGAGCTCGACGAGGACGCGGAGCTCGACGAGGACGCGGAGCTCGACGAAGACGCGGAGCTCGACGAGGACGCGGAGCTCGACGAAGACGCGGAGCTCGACGAAGACGCAGAACTCGACGAAGACGCAGAACTCGACGAGGACGCGGAACTCGACGAGGACGCGGAACTCGACGAAGACGCGGAACTCGACGAAGACGCGGAACTCGACGAAGACGCCGGCGACGCACATCGATCAGACGATCTGGCGGCGGATTCGGGCGATGCCGGGGCTGATCCCGACAATGATCGAAGGACGCCAGCGGCCGACAGCTCAGAGGATCAATGGGCGGCTTTCTTCGCGCGAGCGCCGGCGTCCCATGACGGATCCGCTGCGGCCGAAGATCTTCAGGCGGACCCGGCGAACGCCGATGAGCTCGTCGACGACGCTGCGCACGCAAAGCTTCAGGGAACACAAGAGGGCAGCGACTGGGATGATCTGACGCCCGAAGAGATCAATGATGCGCTAAGCGGCGATCGCGATCTGGAGAGCCGCCTGGCGGCTTTGGCCGAAGTCGCCCAGGAGCCCGAACAACCGACACCGCGAAGCCGTAGCTGGATCATCGGCGCGATTGCGCTCGCGATCGCCCTGACACTCCAGGCCATGCATATTTTCCGCTCCGATCTTGCGTCGAAGCCGGTCATCGGCCCGCTACTACAGTCTACCTATGCGAGTTTTGGCGTCGAGCTCGTTCCGACCTGGGACTTGTCGCAATACGAGATTCTGGACTGGAATGCGACTGCCGATGCGTCCGACCCCGTCGCGGGAACGATGAGCATCACGGCGAGAATCCGTAATAACGGCCCGGAAGAGCAGCCCTACCCCAGCATTCATCTTCATCTCAAGGACCGCTGGGACCAGACGGTGGGCAGTCGCGTTTTCGCACCGGATGAATATCTGCCCGTTGACCATGCCGTATCGGGATTGATGGCGGCCGGCACGACGATTCCCGCAAGGATGGATCTCGTCGACAGTACGGAGCAAGCCTACGGCTTCGAACTCGATGTCTGCGTCCAGGCGCCATCCGGCGGACTGACCTGCGTCGCCGATACGATTTTTCGATAGCCGCCTCCCTCTCGTCATGAAAATCGGCGACGTCGAGTTCGAGAATCCGCTTGCGCTGGCGCCCATGGCGGGTATCTCAGACGCTCCCTTCCGGCAGCTATGCGCCCGACTCGGCGCGAACATGACACCGACCGAAATGATTACTGCCGATGTAATGCTTTGGGGTAGCGACAAGACGCGGTATCGTTTGCGCAACCGCGACAACGGATTGCCTCGCATAATCCAGATTGCGGGCTACGATTCGGAGATGCTCTCAGATGCAGCAGCCAGGGCAGAGCAGCTGGGAGCGGCCATCATCGATATCAACATGGGCTGCCCGGCCAAAAAAGTCTGTCGACGCCTCGCCGGTTCGTCGTTGCTCAAGGACCCACCGCTGGTTCGACGGATCACGGAACGGGTTGTCGCAAGCGTTACGGTCCCCGTCACGTTGAAAATTCGCACGGGATGGTGCCCTGAGTCGCGCAATGGCGTCCAAATCGCCAGGATCGCGGAAGCATCCGGGATCGCGGCAGTTACAGTTCATGGCCGTACAAGGGAATGCCGATTCTCCGGCGATGCGGAATATGAAACGATTCGTGAGATCAAAAACGCGGTCGATATTCCGGTGCTGGCGAATGGCGACGTAGACTCCCCGGAGAAAGCGCGCGATGTCCTGAACTACACTTGCGCTGACGGTATCATGATCGGTCGCGCTGCAAGAGGGCGACCGTGGATTTTCTCCGAAATAAAAAAATTGTTTGCGAAGGACGATCAAAACACATCGTCTCTTCACTTACTCTCTGTCCGTGATATCATCCTGAATCACCTCGATGGTCTCTACTCCTTCTACGGCGAGTCGACCGGGGTTCGCATAGGTCGAAAGCATTTATCCTGGTACGCACAGAATCAGGATGGGGCGGATGTCTTTCGCGATCGGGTAGTGCGTGTCGAGACAGCTCGAGAACAACTCGAGCTTACACGGGACTTTGGCAGTTTTTTTTCACGCGAGGCTTCAACCGCGCGTGTGCGTTCCGGGAGAGAACGCGGTGGCGAAGACGACCAGCAGAAGAAAAACCAAGACCAGAAAGAAAAAAAGAGCGGCAGCAGTGTCAGCCGCTATGGGGGTTCGGAACAAGCCGCTTAGCAAGCTGACTGACGAGGCCTTACGCGGTTATCTGAACAGTCTCAACGGCCACAAGCCCGTCGCTTTGTATCGACTCGTGATGACCGAAGTCGAAAAGCCGATGTTCAAAGCTGTACTCGAATACGCCGACGGAAATCAGAGCCAGGCGGCTGAAATCCTCGGAATCAATCGCGGCACACTGCGGAAGAAGCTCGAGACTTACGATCTATTGCCCAAGTGAGCCGGCAGGTGACTGAACGCCGCAGAGCTCTTCTAAGCGTTTCCGACAAAACAGGGCTTGAATCGTTAGCTCGCAACCTCGTCGATCTCGACTTCGAACTCATATCGACCGGAGGTACGGCGCGCAAGCTGCGCGAGGCGGGGTTACCCGTTGCCGACGTCGCCGAGATTACGGGATTTCCGGAAATTATGGATGGCCGCGTCAAGACGCTGCATCCAGGAGTCCATGCCGGGCTACTCGCGCGCGCCGAAATCGACGATGCCGTCCTGGCTGATCTCGGTATTACGGCGATCGACCTCGTCGTCGTAAATCTTTACCCGTTCGAAGCTACGATCGCAAACCCCGACTGTTCTGTTGCCGATGCGATCGAGAACATCGATATCGGCGGGCCAGCCATGCTCCGTGCAGCAGCCAAGAATCACGCGAGAGTCGCGGTCGTCGTCGATCCCGGCGACTACGACACCGTTGTGGAAGCTTATCGCAGCGGCGAGTTCAGCCGCGAACTTCGAAACCGTCTAGCGGTTGCCGTATTCGCTCACACCGCACGCTACGATGCCGCGATCAGCCGCTATCTCAGCGCTGAGTACAGCGCCGAATCCTTTCCCGAAAGTCTCGTGCTTGGATGGGATCGCGTCTCGACGCTGCGCTACGGCGAGAACCCGCATCAGGAAGCCGCATTTTATCGCGACCCGCACCGTACCTCGGGGACGATACCTAGCGCAGCGCTGCTCCAGGGCAAACCGTTATCATTTAATAACGTCGCCGACGCCGACGCCGCGCTCCAGTGCGTGAGCGCATTCACGGAAACGGCTTGCGTGATCGTCAAGCATGCGAATCCCTGCGGCGTGGCGATCGCAGAGAATCCTGTCGAAGCGTATCAGGCCGCCTACCGAACCGATCCCACGTCCGCATTCGGCGGAATTATCGCTTTTAATCGAAGGCTCGATACTGCAACCGCGAAGACGATTATCGACCAGCAGTTCGTCGAGGTCATCGTTGCTCCGGAGATCGAGAAAGCGGCCCTGGAGGCGCTCTCCGCGAAGAAAAACGCGCGCGTGCTGGTAACCGGCGCATTGGTGGATCAGCCGGACGCAACGATTCCGCGCTGGAATCTGAGTTCGATTGACGGTGGTCTGCTGGTTCAGAACGAAGACGATGGCGATCTCGCCAGCGTCGAGCTGAAGGTTGTATCCGCTCGCGAACCTTCGGCTTCCGAGCTCGACGACCTCAGGTTCGCCTGGACCGTCGTCAAATACGTGAAGTCCAACGCGATCGTCTTCGCGAGCAACGGAGCCACGCTGGGTATCGGTGCGGGGCAAATGAGTCGCGTCGTCAGTTCCCGAATCGCGGCGATGAAAGCGGCAGACGAGGGGCTGGATATCACGGGAGCGGCGATGGCGTCCGACGCGTTCTTCCCGTTTCGTGACGGCATCGACACGGCTGCAGAGAACGGTATCTCTGCCGTCATTCAGCCCGGCGGATCCGTACGCGACGACGAAGTAATCGCCGCAGCGAACGAGCATGGCATGACGATGCTGTTTACCGGCATGCGCCACTTCAGACATTAACGATTGGCGGCAAAGAAGGCGCGCGATGAAGATTCTGATTGTTGGCAGCGGGGGACGCGAGCACGCGCTTGCGTGGAAAGCCGCACAGTCGCCTCTTGCCACAGAAGTGCTCGTGGCACCGGGTAACGCCGGTACGCTTTGCGAGCCTCGGGTACGCAACGTCGCCGTCGCCGCGTCAGACATCGATGGTCTGGTCGCTCTCGCGAGAAACGAGGATGTCGGGTTGACGATTGTCGGACCTGAGCAGCCGCTGGTTGCCGGTATCGTCGATCGATTCGAGGCAGCGGGTCTTACGTGCTTCGGCCCCAGCGCCGCAGCCGCGCAGCTCGAGGGATCCAAGGCGTTCACGAAAGATTTCCTGGCGCGGCACAATATCCCGACCGCGGCCTATAAAACGTTTTCCGACATTCGACCGGCACTCGAGTACCTGCAGTCCAGGAGCGCGCCAATTGTCATCAAGGCTGACGGTCTTGCCGCTGGCAAGGGAGTCATCGTCGCAGCGAGCCGGTCCGATGCTGAGGTCGCGGTCCGCGATATGCTCGAAGAGAACGCGTTCGGCGATGCAGGAGCGAGAGTCGTCGTCGAAGATTTTCTTACCGGCGAAGAAGCGAGCTTTATAGCGATCGTCGACGGTACCGACATTCTTCCTCTGGCCTCATCACAGGATCACAAGACTCGCGACGATGGCGACAAAGGCCCTAACACGGGTGGCATGGGAGCATATTCACCCGCGCCGGTCATTACCGCCGAAGTGCATGAGAGAATCATGCAAGAAATCATGCTGCCGACGGCACGAGGCATGGCTTCGGAGCAAGCGACTTATCGCGGTTTTCTCTACGCCGGCCTCATGATCGACGACACGGGCCAGCCCCGAGTTATCGAATTCAATTGCCGCTTCGGCGACCCTGAAACCCAGCCCGTTTTGGCACGAATGCGCTCCGATCTGGTCGATCTCTGTCTGCGCGCTTGCGACGGCTCGCTTGCCGGTGCAGAAGCGGAATGGGATCCGCGCGCCTCTCTTGGCATCGTTTCGGCAACTGCCGGGTATCCCGGAGACTATGAGAAAGGCGCCACTATTCGCGGGCTGGATGCAGGGTTCGGACCTGATGTAAAAGTTTTCCACGCGGGAACGCGCCAGGAAAACGGTCGCGTCGTTACGAGTGGTGGACGCGTACTATGCACGGTTGCGCTCGGCGACACGGTTACCGACGCACAGAGATCGGCCTACGAGGCCGTAGCAAAAATCGATTGGGACGGAGCTTTCTACCGGCGAGACATAGGCTATCGCGCGGTCGAACGGGAACAGGCTAGCGCTTCATAGCCTCGAAGAACTGCTGATTCGTCTTCGTATCCTGGAGTTTATTCAGCAGAAATTCGATAGCTGCCAACTCGTCCATCGGGTGCAACACTTTCCTCAATACCCAGATCTTCTGCAACTCTTCCGGGTCCATGAGGAGTTCTTCCTTTCGCGTCCCGGAGCGGTTGATATTGATCGACGGAAATACTCGCTTCTCCGATATGCGTCGATCGAGGTGGATCTCGAGATTACCTGTACCCTTGAACTCCTCGTAGATGACTTCGTCCATTTTGGACCCGGTATCGACGAGCGCGGTAGCAATGATCGTGAGGCTGCCGCCTTCCTCGATATTGCGCGCGGCACCGAAGAAACGCTTAGGGCGCTGTAGCGCATTGGCGTCGACACCACCGGTCAGGACCTTCCCTGACGACGGAACGACCGTATTGTAGGCTCGCGCCAGGCGCGTTATCGAATCGAGCAGTATGACGACATCGCGTTTGTGCTCCGTCAGGCGCTTGGCCTTCTCGATTACCATTTCGGCTACCTGAACGTGACGTGTCGCGGGCTCGTCGAATGTGCTGGACACGACTTCGCCACGCACCGTCCGCTCCATCTCGGTAACCTCTTCGGGACGTTCATCGATTAACAGAACGATGAGATCCACATCCGAATGATTCGCTACGATAGACGCGGCGACATTCTGGAGCAGCATCGTTTTTCCCGCTTTCGGTGGCGACACGATCAGGCCACGCTGGCCTTTGCCGATCG
Organism: Rhodospirillaceae bacterium; assembly: GCA_024638465.1. GTDB lineage: Bacteria > Pseudomonadota > Gammaproteobacteria > Steroidobacterales > Rariloculaceae > SMWC01. The sequence continues at coordinate 9,230 of JAHEKF010000015.1, forward strand.
GCGCTACCATGTCGATGATACGCGCGGTCAGGTCTTCGGTGCTGCCATTGCCTTGCTCCAGCTGCAGGCGCTCGCGCGGAAACAGCGGTGTCAGGTTTTCGAAAAGTACTTTACCCTTCGCGTCCTCGGGCGAATCGTGATTAATCTGCCCGACTTTGAGCATCGCGAAGTAACGTTCGCCGTCCTTCGGCGGACGAATGAGCCCGGAGACGGTATCGCCGGTGCGTAGATTGAACCGTCGAATCTGGCTCGGAGAGACGTAGATGTCGTCGGGACCGGCCAGGTAGGAACTGTCTGGCGATCGCAGAAATCCGAAGCCATCCTGCAGGATCTCCAGAATGCCCTCGCCAAAGATGTTCTCACCTTTTTGAGCGTGGGCTTTCAGGATCGAGAAAATAATATCCTGCTTGCGCGATCGCGCGAGCCCTTCGAGCCCCATCGACTGCGCAAATTCCACGAGGTCCGACGCGGGACGCGTCTTGAGCTCGGACAAATTCATCGCAGTTTTCGTCTGCTCGAGCTCCTCCGCTGGAATTACCTCGAACGCTTCGTCGTCCGGGAATTCCTCTCGCGGTGCTCTCTTGCGACGGGAGCCCCGTTTTTTGCTGCTGTTGTCTCGTTGCTGCCTCGGGCCATCTTTTGACCGGGCGCGTGCTGAATTACCCAAGTATCCCCTCACGAATATCTACCATGTGTTGTTGAAATTCCTTCGCCTGATCCGGTTTCTAGTCGATATGCTGATCGAGAAACGCGGTGAGCTGAGCTTTAGAGACCGCTCCGACTTGCTGTGCGGCGACGACGCCGTCCTTAAACAGTAGCAGCGTCGGAATACTTCTTACGCTGTATTTTGGGGCCGTCAGAGGGTTCTCATCGATATTTAACTTAATGACCTTAAGCTTCTCTCCGTACTCTTCAGCGATCGTACCGAGCAGTGGCGCAATCATCTTGCACGGGCCGCACCACTCCGCCCAGAAATCCAGAAGCACCGGATGCCCGGCATTGACGACATCGGCTTCGAAGTCGTCGTCGGTGGTATGCACTACCAGATCGCTCACTATGCTGAATCTCCGATAGACTGCCGTTTAGCGGCGATTCCGGACCGGGGTAGCGCAACGTGTGGCGGCTCGTCAGACTGAACTGAAAGTGACGCCGCCTGCCCGGTCAGGCACAATATCGCTGCTGAATGCTTCCTTATGAAACTTGCGGGAACGTCGTGGGTATCTGAGGAGGCGAGTTCTCTCGCCTAGATGTCCACCTTTTTAACCGCTGAGAACCTAATTTGCAAGTCTTGCCGTCCGGCTCCGAGAGCCATCTCACAGACCTTGAGTTCGCGTCGCTTGAGCTTCCGCCGAAATTGCTCGACGGAATAAACGATGCCGGCTTCGCTCGCTGCACACCGATCCAGAGCAAGACGCTTCCGCTAGCGCTCGAAGGACGCGATGTAGCAGGTCAGGCGCAGACCGGCACGGGTAAGACGGCGGCCTTTCTCATTGCGCTGTTTACGCGTCTTCACCGCAACGAACGCGCTAGCGAAGGGCGATCCGGACCGCGTGCACTGATCATGGCGCCGACACGCGAGCTGGCGATACAGATACATACCGACGCGGTGCAGCTCGGCAAGCATATGCCGTTCAAGCTTGCACTCGCGTTCGGGGGCACGGACTACGACAAGCAGCGCAGAATTATCGCCGACGGCGTCGACGTGCTGATCGGCACTCCCGGAAGGCTCATCGATTACTTCAAACAGAAGGTCTACTCGCTCAGAGACGTCGAAGTCATGGTCCTGGATGAGGCCGACCGCATGTTCGATCTCGGTTTTATTCGCGACATCCGCTACGTATTGCGGCGCCTGCCGCATCCTGAAAAGCGGCTGAACATGCTGTTTTCCGCCACGCTCTCCCATCGCGTACTCGAACTCGCGTATGAGCACATGAACGATCCGGACCTGATCCGTATAGAGCCGGACAAAATGACCGTCGACCGGGTGCGACAGTTGATCTATTTTCCCTCGAACGACGAAAAGATCCCTCTGTTGATTACGCTACTCAACCAGATGGATTCGAGACGCACCATGATCTTCGTCAATACGAGACGTGAAGCGGATCGGTTGCAGCATTACCTCGAACACAACGGCATCCATGCAGAAGCCATCTCTGGCGACGTCCCGCAGAAGAAGCGCTTGAGAATGATGAAAGCATTCCACTCTGGCGAGCTTCCTGTTCTGATCGGAACTGACGTCGCATCGCGAGGATTGCACATCCCCGATGTCAGCCATGTATTCAATTACGATCTGCCTCAGGATCCCGAGGATTACGTTCATCGAATCGGACGCACGGCGCGTGCCGGGGCATCAGGCGATGCGATCAGCTTCGGTTGCGAAGACTACGCTGTCTCACTTCCGGACATTGAGGAATACATTGGCAGAAAGATTCCCGTTCAGTCCGTCGAAGCCGATACACTGCTGGACATCAAACGCCCGCCCCGGCGGCCGCGAAAACCGCACAACAAGAAATTCCGCCAAAGCGGAAAAAAACACGGCCGCCCGAAGAGTTCGAGACCGCACAGCAAACGCTGATCGAAATGCCGGCCGGCTAAACCGGCAGGTCATCGCAGAGTTCGTGAATCGAGTCGACGGCCGGAAACGATGTGACTTCCCGAGCCGGCTCTCCCGAATCCGGACGTCGAATCGCGCAGGTAAATCTCACGCCGTAAGCGCTTGCCGCCTCGAGCACACTGACGCTGTCTTCGATCATCAGCGTCGATTCGGGATCGAAGTCTTCGACATCCCGAAATCGATGCCAGAACGCCTGACTCTGTTTGGGGGCATCGAAGTCGTGCGATGAGAAAACAGCGTCGACTTTGCGGTCAAGACTTGTCTGGGCGACCTTGATTTCGAGGGACGCGCGGTGAGCGTTGGTCACGAGCAGAAGCCTCTTTCCGCGGTCTCTGACAGCTTCGAGGAACTCCGTTGCGCGCGGCAGATACCTTACCCGTTCGCGGTGCTCCCACTTCAGCGCTCTGATATCGAGTCCGAGCGTCGAGCTCCAATGATCTATGCAGTACCAGGCCAGCTGCCCCTCGACATGATTATATTGACGTAATACCTCCACGCGGGCATCCGCCTCTGGTAGGTTACGGAGTATCGCGTAACGCGAAGGAACGAGTTCCTGCCAAAAGAAGTTGTCGAACGCCAGATCCAGCAGCGTACCGTCCATATCTACCATGACGGTCTCGACTTCGTCCCAGGGGACGGCAACTGGTTGAGGTACTGACACGCTGGCTACCGAGGGTGTGTATGGACGCCCTATGATACTCAAGGAAGATAATTGGAACGGAACAAAGCGCAAGCGCTGCTAGACCACCTTCGCAGAATCGCCGCGCAGGCGGGCGATGCGATCATGACCGTCTACGAAAAAGACTTTGCGGTCGAATTCAAGGCCGACCACTCGCCATTGACCGAAGCCGACCGCGCGTCACACGATTGTATTGTCGCCGGCTTGAGCGAGCTCGATCCGGCGCTGCCAATTCTGTCCGAGGAATCGGACCCTGCGGAGCTTGGGGAGCGGCGCGACTGGAAACGCTATTGGCTCGTCGATCCGCTCGACGGCACGAAGGAATTCGTCAAGCGCAACGGGGAGTTCACCGTCAACATCGCGCTGGTCGTCGACGGCCGCGCGGTAATGGGTGTCGTCCTGGCGCCCGAGATAGGACTCGAGTATGCCGGCGCACTCGATCTGGGTGCATGGAAGTGGCAAGCAGACGCGCAGGCAGAAAAAATATCGGTCACATTAAGACAAACGGGCGACGTACGAGTCGTCGTCAGCCGCAGCCATCCGAGCGGGGCACTGGCCGGATTTCTCGACAACATTGGCCCCCACGAACTCAAGCCGATGGGGAGTTCCCTGAAGATTTGCCTCGTAGCCGATGGCCAGGCCGACATCTATCCGCGCCTCGGCCCGACGTCGGAATGGGACACGGCAGCGGCTCAGGCTATCCTAGAGAGTGCCGGAGGGAGTATGATGGACGCTGCCGGCCGCGAGTTGAGGTATAACACTAAAGATAGCCTGCTCAATCCGTATTTTTTGGCATTTGGCGATCCGAACCGCGACTGGCTGGCAGCAGTAAGTGACGATTAGTGACTGACAAGATCGAAGTCGAGGTATTCAAACACGTGGAGCGACTTAAGGAGTTGCGCGTAGAGCATCAAGATCTAGATCAAGTCATTTCCCGGCTCGTAGTTGATCCCGAGGTTGACCAGATCATGCTGCGGCGCTTGAAGAAGCGTAAGCTCATGCTCAAGGACATGATCACACAGCTGGAGAGTGACCGAATTCCAGATCTGAACGCCTAAGCGGTACCCGGTTACCGCTCAGGTTAGACGCTGCCGCTCGCGGTAGCGTCGGCGGCTGTGTTCGCCGCTATCCCGGTCCGTTCTGCTTCATCCTATGTCTGAATACTGATGGATCTCATCGCCGACATCGGCGGAACCAATACTCGCTGCGCTATTGTCGACGACAATGGCAAGCTCGTGGCCTCCCAAGCCTATGACAATGCGAACTTCCGCGATCTTCAGGCTGTTTTCTCGCGCTTTCTCCATGAAAAAGAAGCGCTCGGCGCGCCACGGCGCGCGGCGCTCGCGATCGCCGCCCCGGTACTCAGCGACAGGGTACAAATGGTCAACGCTGACTGGGAATTCTCGCAAGCTGACCTCAAGGACGAATTCGGGCTGACTGCACTCACGGTCGTTAACGATTTCGAAGCGTTGGCGAGAAGCCTGCCGTCGCTCGACACCGCCGGCCTGACCAGAATAGGTGGTGGCGAGCCTGTGGAGGACGCGCCGCGCGCAGTGATCGGTCCCGGCACAGGACTGGGAATAGCTGCACTGATTGCTGGCGGTAACGACTGGGAAACGGTAACCGGAGAAGGCGGTCACGCGACTATCGCCACGATGACCGAGATCGAAGACGCCGTTGTTTCAATAGTTCGATCGCGACAAGGGCATTGCTCAGCCGAAGATCTGTTATCCGGACCAGGCCTTACGCGAATTTATGCCGCTCTCGCAGAGATCCGCGACGAGAAGCCGGAGTACAGTTCGCCCGCAGAAATTACGGCGGCAGCAGAAAGCGGCGACCCGCTCGCCCGGGAGACGCAAAAGGTATTCTTCTCCTTGCTCGGAACGACCGCAGGTAACCTGGCGCTGACAGTGAATGCGTTCGGCGGGGTCTTTATCGGTGGCGGCATCGTACCCAGAATGATTCCGGCGCTGACGGAGTCGGAGTTCAGGTTTCGTTTCGAGGCCAAAGGCGACTATCGAGACTACCTGAAGCCGATCCCGACATTCGTCATTACCGAACCGCATCCGGCTTTTGCCGGATTGCGCGCTATCCTCGGTTTCACCTGATCTCGAATAAACGTTATAGCCGCAATTGATCATCGAACTTCAAATTATTTATCTAAGCAATTAATAATTAACGCTATCCCATCAACCAGACCTCGCGTCAAGCAACTCGGGAAAACGGCATCGGCAACGACGATCGTCGTCGCAGCCAAAAAAATCTTCGGAAGCTTGCACATACGGGGTAGCTTGGCGCTAGGATATAGGGAGAAAGCAACACCTCTATAAGAAGAGTTTTCGAGAACAAATCTCAAGGAGGGAATCCGTGGCCTCTGCACGCGACACCAGTACTATCCGTAACATCGCACTCGTCGGTCATGCCGGATCCGGTAAGACCAGTCTCGTAGAAGCACTCCTCTATAAAGCCGGCGCGATACGCTCACAGGGTAGCATCGAGAGAAAAAATACCGTTTCCGATTTTACGGACCGAGAGAAAGACCTCGGCCATTCTCTTGACGCCGCTGTCTGCCATCTCGAGCATGACGGAGCGAGCATTAATCTTCTGGACACGCCGGGCTATCCTGATTTCATGGGTCGTGCGCTCGGCATACTTCCCGCGGTTGAGACCAGCGCCGTCGTCGTTAACGCCCAGTCCGGCGTCGAACTCGTCACCCAGCGCATGATGGATTCTTCGGCCGAACGAAAGCTGTGCAGACTCGTAATTATCAATCAGATCGATGTCGAAGGCGTGCAGCTCGAGAAGGTGCTTAACGAAATCAGGGAAACTTTCGGTCGCGAGTGTCTGCCGCTGAATCTTCCTGCGAGAAAGGGACAAGCGGTCGCGGATTGCTTCTTCGAGCCTGCCGACGAAGAGCCTGACTTTTCTTCCGTCGATGCCGCTCACACGGAGATTCTGGATCAGGTCGTCGAACTCGACGACGACCTCATGGAGCTGTATCTGGAGCAAGGCGAAGACATTTCGCTCGAACAACTTCACGATCCGTTCGAACGCGCGCTGCGCAGAGGTCATCTTATCCCGGTCTGTTTTGTTTCGGCCGAGACTGGCGCGGGCCTCAGGCAGTTGCTCCGTATCTTCTCGCAGCTGATGCCGAATCCGCTCGAAGGCAATCCGCCCGAGTTCTACACGACTAACGGTGAAGACAGGGCCATCAAACTGAATGCTGCCGACACCTCTGCACACTTTGTCGGCCATGTGTTCAAGATAACCGTCGATCCCTATGTCGGACGTCTGACGGCGTTCCGAGTTCATCAGGGCAAGGTAAAGGCGGGCGATCAGGTGTTTATTGGCGACAAACGCAAAGGCATTAAGCTCGCGCATCTGTACCGGATGCAGGGCAAGGATCTCGAGGAGGTGCCGTCGGCCGTAGCGGGCGATCTCTGTGCGGTCGCGAAGATAGAAGACCTGAAGTTCGACGACGTCTTGCACTCAAGCCATGACGAGGATGAGTTGCATATGCGCCGTGCCAATATTCCTGCGCCTATGTACGGCGTAGCGCTGGAACTGACTCAGCGTGGTCAGGAGAAGAAACTGTCCGACGCGCTCACGAAACTGACCGCCGAAGATCCGAGCCTTGTAATCGAATTCGATTCCCAGGCAAATGAGACCATTCTGCGTGGCATGGGCGAATTGCATCTTCGACTCGTATTGCAGCGGATGCTGGACGAGTTCGGCGTCGAAGTCACGACGCGTCCGCCCAAGATCGCGTACCGGGAGACGGTGACCAAGAAGGCGGAGGGCCATCACAGGCATAAGAAGCAAACTGGCGGTGCCGGGCAGTTTGGAGAGGTCTATCTCCGTGTCGAACCGCTGCCGCGTGGTTCCGGGTTCGAGTTCGCGAACGAAGTCGTCGGAGGCTCGATCCCCGGGCAGTTCATTCCGGCAGTGCAGAAAGGCGTGAAGCAGGTACTCGATGACGGAGCGGTCGCCGGCTATCCGCTACAGGACGTTAAGGTCGTTGTTTACGACGGCAAGCACCACCCCGTCGATTCGAAGGAGATCGCCTTCGTCGCGGCCGGCAAGCGCGCTTTCGTCGACGCGATTTCCAAGGCGAAGCCGATCGTTCTCGAACCGGTTGCAAAGATCGAGATAACCACGCCGAGCGAATCGGTCGGCGACATTACGGGACATCTCTCGGGCATTCGTGGACGGATCGCGGGCAGCGATGTGGTTGCAGGGAATCGGGTTCGTATTTCCGCTCAGGTACCGCTGGCGGAACTCGGTGACTATCAAACAACCCTGAAATCGCTGACCGGCGGCGAGGGCGTGTTCTCGCTGGAGTTCGATCATTACGAAACGACACCGGCACCCATTCAGAAGCAGCTTCAGAGCGCTTTCCGACCGGACGCGGATGCCTGATTTAGCCGGCCCGGGAAAGCGCTATTGAGATGACCGCCACCGGTGCCGACGGGTGGCAATTCTGGGTTGATCGCGGCGGCACGTTTACGGACGTTGTCGCTGCGAGTCCCTCGGGAGACATCTCGGTTCTGAAGCTGCTGTCGGAGAATCCGCGGCGCTATTCTGACGCGGCCGTATTCGGTATCCGCCGAATGCTGGACCAACTCGGTGAAACTGACGCGCGAATCGCTAGCGTGAAGATGGGCACGACGGTCGCGACCAACGCACTTCTGGAGCGTCGCGGCGCTCCAACGGCTTTGGTCGTAACGAAAGGGTTTCGCGACGCGCTGCGAATCGGATACCAGAACCGCCCTGACATCTTCGCGCTGAGAATCGAGCTGCCCGAAATGCTCTACGAGCATGTCATCGAGGCGACGGAGCGCATTTCGGCTCAGGGTGACATCATCGATCACCTGGACGAAACAGAATTACGCAACAATCTGGAGGCTGCGAGAAACTCCGGCGTTGAAAGTATTGCGATCGTCTTCTTGCATGGGTATCGCTATCCGCAGCACGAGAAGCGAGCGGCCGATATTGCGCGGCAGGCAGGCTTCGATCAGATCTCGGTCTCGAGCGAAGTCAGCCCGCTCATGAAGCTCGTCTCTCGCGGAGACACGACGCTGGTCGATGCGTATCTGTCGCCGATCCTGGACCGCTACATCCGGCAGGTTTACGAAGGCCTGGCAGATCTGTCGGCGACCGCGCCACTTCTGTTCATGCAGAGCCACGGCGGACTCGCTACCGCGGACAAGTTTCGCGGTAAGGACAGTATCCTGTCCGGTCCGGCCGGCGGCGTGGTCGGCATGGCCGAGACGGGCAAAGCGAGCGGTGCCAAAAAGCTTATCGGCTTCGACATGGGGGGCACCTCGACAGACGTATCCCTGTTTGACGGCAAATTTGAACGCACGCGGGAGACGACGATCGCGGGTATTCGTATCACGGCGCCGATGTTGCGTATTGAAACCGTGGCGGCGGGCGGCGGTTCGTTACTCGAATTCGAGTCGTTGAGACTTCAGGTTGGTCCGGAGTCTGCGGGTGCGGTGCCGGGTCCGGCATGCTATCGCAATGGCGGACCACTGACCATAACGGACGCGAATGTGCTCCTGGGAAGAATTCGGACAGAGTCTTTCCCGAAAGTTTTCGGTGCGGACGGTTCCCAGGCGATCGATGCGGAGATCGTCCGCGAGCGCTTCGAGAAGCTCAGTAGAAGCGTCTCCAGGGAATCGGGCAAATCCATGGCCGCGGAGGATCTGGCGACCGGATACCTGAAAATAGCCGTCGAGACGATGGCCAATGCAATCAAGCAGATCTCGGTACAACGCGGCCATGACGTCACGGAATTTACGCTCGCCTGCTTCGGAGGAGCGGGCGGACAATTCGCTTGCCAGGTCGCCGATGCGCTCGGCATCCGAACTATCCTCATCCACCCGCTCGCAGGCGTGATGTCCGCGTATGGTATGGGCCTGGCCGATCTCCGATCATTGCAGACCTGCCCTGTCGGTCGGGCGCTCTCCGATCTGGATTCCGCCACGCTCGACCAGGAGTTTCGTAAACTGGAACGGGCCGCAGAAGATTCTCTGCGTCAGCAGGGGGCTCCTGCATCGGGCATCCAATTCCACCGTCGTGCGTCGTTGCGCGTTGCGGGCTCGGACACGGATCTCGAGATCGAGTGGTGTGAGTCATCCAACATGATGACCGAGCAGTTCTATGACGCGCACGCGCGCCAGTTCGGCTTCGTCGCCAACGATCAACCACTGGTCGTCTCCTCTCTGGAACTCGAAGCGATCGCGAGGGTCGGAACGACCGCCGCGCACAAACAATCGGCTGCGCATACCTCTTCCGAGCCGGCGTTCAGGCGCAATGCTTATTTCGGCGGCGCCTGGAAACCGACGCCAATCCATCGTCGTAGCCAACTTCCCGAAGGTGAATGGATAAACGGGCCCGCGATCGTCGTCGAAGATAATGCGACGACGGTCATCGAGCCGGAGTGGCGTGCGGGTATCGATGACCATGGCCAGCTAGTGATCTCGAGGATCTCGCCGCGATCCGCGTCAGAGCGTATCGGCACGGCGCGTGATCCGATCATGCTCGAGGTTTTTAACAGTCTCTTCATGCACATCGCCGAGCAGATGGGCACCGTTCTGCAGAAGACGGCCCATTCGGTCAACATCAAGGAGCGACTGGACTTCTCCTGCGCCGTTTTTGACAACGACGGTGAACTCATAGCAAACGCACCGCATATGCCCGTCCATCTCGGATCCATGGGCGAAAGCGTCCGCGCAGTGCTTGCCGCTCGCCGCGGTTCGATGCAGCCAGGCGATGTGTTCATGCTGAACGCACCGTATAACGGCGGCACGCATCTTCCCGACGTTACGGTCGTTACGCCCGTGTTCGACACTGAAGCGCAACAAATCTTCACAGTCGCGTCTCGCGCACATCATGCCGATATTGGCGGGATCACCCCGGGCTCGATGCCGGCTGACAGCCAATCCATCGACGACGAGGGAATAATCTTCGACAACGTCGCCCTGGTAATAGCGGGTAAGTTTCAATACGACGCGATTCGATCACAACTGTGCGCTGGCCCATACCCTGCTCGCAATCCAGATCAAAATATCGAGGATCTAAAGGCTCAGATCGCGGCTAACGTCAAAGGCGTCACAGAGATCGAGTCGCTGGTGTCGCGATTCGGCCTGGATGTCGTTCGCGCCTACATGGGGCATATAAAGGAGAACGCTCGCGAATGCGTGGAAGAAGCGATTACGCGGCTTTCCGACGGGCACGCCACGGTCGAACTCGACGGTGGCGAGATCATCAGCGTTGACATCAAAGTAAAGCCCCGGACCAGGAGCGCTGTCGTTAACTTCGAAGGAACTTCGGAGATCAGCGCTACGAACTTCAACGCGCCGTCAGCCATCACGCGTGCGGCCGTACTCTATGTCTTCCGCACACTCGTCGAAAAATCAATTCCGCTCAATGCGGGCTGCATGCAGCCGATCGAGATCAAACTTCCCGAATCGAGCCTAGTTAACCCGCGCTACCCCGCCGCGGTCGTGGCCGGCAACGTCGAAACTTCGCAATGCATTACCGACGCACTATTGGCCGCGCTACACGCGTGCGCTGCATCGCAAGGAACGATGAATAATTTCACTTTCGGCAACTCTCGCTATCAGTATTACGAGACGCTTTGCGGTGGCGCGGGCGCCGGCCCAGGCTTCGAAGGCGCCAGCGCGGTGCATACTCATATGACGAACTCGCGCTTGACGGATCCGGAGGTACTCGAGTGGCGCTATCCGGTCAGGGTCGAAGAATTCAGCATCCGCCGAAACAGTGGTGGGCGCGGCTGTTTCAATGGCGGGGACGGAATCGTCCGGGATATCCGATTTCTTGACAAGATGACGGCTGCAATTCTTTCTAATCGACGCCGCATCGGCCCGCCCGGACTCGCCGGTGGCGGCGACGGTAAGCCGGGAGCCAATGTCGTGGTGCGCACCACTGGCGAGTCAGAACAGCTGGGCCATACGGCCGAGATAGTGCTTAACCCGGGCGATCGGATTGTCATCAAGACGCCGGGGGGCGGAGCCTACGGATATCCTGATGAGCAGAGATGAGCGCGTGGCTCAAACAGCGAGCCGCGCTGCTTCGGTCGTACGCGCGCGTCGACTCTGGACTCCGCGCGGGCCGGTGACGATGTCATAAAACTGTAGTTCTCCAGCCTTCGCAAGCGCGAAACCGACACGCAAAAGATAATCTGATTCTCCCGAAGAAGGATCTGCGACCGCGCGAACGACATAAGCCTGTTTCGACCGCGTGCCCACCAGCGCCCCACGCGCGAAAAGTTCCTCCAGAAAACCACCGACCTGGAAAACGAGTTCCGGCCATGACATCTGGCCGCTGCTCTTGTCGAAGTACTTCCCGACCTGACGCTCTACCGACGTTAGAATAAAGAAGACCAGCCGGCGGCGATCGAGCCGCTGCCAGAGTGCAGAGACTGAACGCGATCTCGCCAAAGTAACCTCACCGGAGAATTCGGCGAAACCGCTGTCACTGTATCGGAATGAGTTCACGCCACTACGCTGCAATGATTTCGCCGATCGCTCGCTGACATCATCGGTCGGTACCAGTCCGGCCTTCAAGCGCATATCGCTTTGATCCAAAGTGCGCCAGGGACCCGCCTGATCATGCTGGCTCAGCAGCGCCGCAACAACACCGCTGGCTGGCACCGAATCTTTGACTCGACCGCTTCGCTCGTTGAAGCGAACTCGCGGATAATACGTCAACGCGTTCTGGCTCTCGAAACCCGAATCTCGCAGACTGAACAAAGCGGTGCCTGCGGACGTCCACGACGAGGGCGGATCCCAGATGAGCATCGCGTGACGCTGCTCGCAGTAGCGCTCGGCCGCAATAAAACTCGTGATTCCGAAATCGCGGCCCGACGGTTCCGGCGGGACACAGAGAAGGTCTACCTGCTCGACGCAATCGAGAGCGAAAATTCCCGTGCTTTCGTCCGCACTGCCGATAACATCGTAATCTGTCAGGTCTTCGCCGTCGGATCCGTTGGCGTACATCTCTACGTAGGGTATTGGCTGCCCCGGATGTGTGGCCGTGGTTGCCTCGGGTCGCTGTTGCGGGAACGGCCTGACAGCCTGGACCAGAGCCGATTCCTCGACCATGTCAGCGAAGAACCGCTCGTCTCCTTCGACGAAGGACAGCGCGTGAAACAGTTCCTGATCTTCGACCAATTGCGATCCCGCGCGCGCGACTCGCTGTATAACCAGATTGAATCGCTGTTTGTCGCTGCCCAGACCGTCGTAGTCTACGGAAGCACGAATAAAACAATGATTACCAGGGTCACGTGCCTGTAGCCGCAATGACTGCTGGCCAGCCGGGAGTTCAAGCGTCGCGCGAATTGCACGGTTGGCTACGCGAACGACAATCGCAAGTCGCCCACCGTGTTGAAAATAGTGCTGGATGGCGTAACTGAGATGGCTGAACGAACTGTGGCCACCGAAAACGCGGCGATACTCCTCAAAGCTGCCAACTCGCACAGGCTCATTCAGAGGTCCACGCTGGGTCCTGCCGATAAACGCCGTTACCGTAGAACCGGATAACGAAATCGGTCGGTTAGCGTCGAACTGGCGCTCAGCACCGGAGGTGGAGTAGTCGGAAGAATCGACCGCCATGATGTTCGCAACTGGGAAAGGTCTATCATAACCGTCCCCCAACCAAGTTGCAGCATCGCAAACTTCAGCGTCTTAAGGATATCGCGGACGTCTGACGACGGCGAGAGAACAATTTGATCAGCACCAGTCCAGCAACGAATCCGCCTACGTGAGCGCGGAATGCAACACCACCTCCGGCGGCCGGCGCTGCAAGTGAACTCAGCAACTGACCCGCAAACCAGATACCTAGGACGACAATCGCTGGCAACCGTAACGTATACAAAATGACTATCAGCGGAACTGCCACGAGAATCCTCGCGTGCGGGTACAGAAGCACGTAAGCACCCAGAACGCCCGACACCGCGCCACTCGCGCCGATCATCGGAATCGTGGAGTTTATTGCCGGGGCCGCTTGCGCCAATGCTGCAGCCACTCCGCAGAGCAAGTAGAACAGCACAAAACGGCCGTGCCCCATACTGTCTTCGACATTATCCGCGAATATCCAGAGGTAGAGCATGTTGCCGCCCAGGTGCAACAAGCCGCCATGGAGAAACATGGACGTAACAACCGTCGCCGGTGCGGGCACCCACGCCAGTTGCCCGGGAAGATCTGCGATTCCGAACAAGACGGCCGGAATAAAGCCCAGCGCATAAACTGCCGCCTGACCACTTTCCGGTCCGAGCGAGATCTGCCATACGAAAACCAGCACGCACAAACCGATGATGGAAAGCGTAATTCGCGGCTGCAGAGATGTCGGATTGTCGTCCTTCAGCGGGATCATTCTGCTTCAGACGCGTTACATGTCAGCGTGACAACAACGAATCGACACCACCCATGATGCGCTCCGGAAACGAGCGGCGCCTCTTGTAGGCGACGCTATAGAGATCGTAGTCGTCGGCAGCCTCGACCAGGAAATCGTCGCTGGTCTTGATTTCATCGACCAGATTCAGGCTCAGAGCGCGTAATCCGTGCCAATGCTCTCCGGTTGCGACTTTGTCGAGATCAATTTGCGGCCTGTGCTCCGCGATATGGTTCTTAAATAATTCGTGAACATCTTCGATCTCTTCTTTGAGCTTCTCGCGCCCTTCTTCGGTGTTTTTACCGAACAGGGTAAGCGTACGCTTGTAACGTCCTGCGGTTACCTGTTCGAAGTCGACCCCTTTCTCCTCGAGAAGCCGGTTGAAGTTCGGTAGCTGCGCAATAACACCGATAGATCCGACGATGGCGAAGGGCGCCGCAAGAATATGATCTGCCGCGCAGGCCATCAGATACCCGCCACTGGCAGCCACCTTGTCGACCGAGACAATCAGCGGTACTCCTCGATTCTTCAAACGCATTAACTGCGACGCGGCCAGCCCGTGCTCATGCACCATGCCGCCGGCGTTTTCCAGCCTGAGAAGGACCTTGTCGTCGGGTGTCGCTATGCCAAGTATCGCGGACACCTCTTCGCGAAGCGACGCCGTCGCCGAAGCGCGGATGTCACCCTTGAAGTCCAGGACGAAAACGCGATTACGCTTGGAGCCCTCCTTATCGCGCTTCTTATCGGCCTTGCGGCGCTCCTTCGCCTCTTTCTTATACGTCGATTTGCCCTGCACGGTACTTCTTATCGCGTCGCCGAGCTTCTCGAATCTGCGGTTCAGGTTCTGAACGTCCAGACCGTCCTGCTGAGAACTGCGCTTGCTGGCTGCAAACGCGAATCCGATGACAACCACTATCGCGACGACGACTGTAGCGAGCTTGGCTAGAAACAGGCCGTACTCGGATAGAAACTCCATCATGGCATCTCGTCAGCGAAACAATTTTGAATCTTGGGTCAGAGCCCGACGTTATTCTGTTCGAACACGCGCTCCGCGCGATAACTCGAACGCACGAGTGGCCCTGATACGACTTCCAGGAATCCGGCATCGAGGCCCCATTCGCGGTAGCGCTCGAAATCCTCCGGGGACACGTAGCGCTCGACTGCGAGGTGGTTCGCGGTTGGTCTCAGGTATTGACCGAATGTCACGATATCGAGGCCGATAGACCGCAAGTCGGAGAGTGTCTGCCGGATCTCGTTGTCGCGCTCACCGAGCCCGAGCATCAGGCTTGTCTTGGTAAGGATGTCCGGTCGGTAGCGCTTCGCATGCTCGAGGACCGCCAACGTCCGCCCGTAGCTTGCCCGAGGATCTCGAACCGGGTGGGTCAGGCGGCTAACGGTTTCCACATTCTGTGCGAAAACCTCGAGCCCGGAATCGAGTACCGTCTCGACGCTATCGAATACCCCACCGAAATCAGGCGTGAGCGCCTCCACGACCGTCTCGGGACAGCGGCGTTTGATGGCTTTCACGCAGCTGGCGTAGTGACGCGCGCCTCCGTCGGCAAGGTCGTCGCGATCCACCGACGTTAATACCACGTACTTCAGATCCATGAGTTCGACCGAGCGAGCCGCGTTCTCGGGCTCATCCGCATCGAGCCAGCCACCCGGATTACCGGTATCGACGGCACAAAACTGGCAGGCGCGCGTGCAGACCGCGCCCATCAACATCAGCGTTGCAGTGCCGGCCGACCAGCACTCGCCGATGTTCGGGCACATGGATTCTTCGCAGACCGTTGCGAGACGATTCCTGCGCACCGTGTTTCGTACCGAAGCGTATTTCTCACCAGCGGGGATTCTGGCCTTGAGCCACGGCGGCTTTCCACCCGGCGCGGCCGGGGAACGGTCGGTACGGGTCTTCACGCCGTTTTTGATCGCCGTAAAGCCCTGCTCCGTCCGATACTTCGAGCCTGTACCGACAACGGGTATTCCGCGGAATTCACTCACAATAAGGGTTGTTCGCTATTATTGATGAACGTTCATTATCTCACGGAATTCTCGGAAGCGTCCCATGGGCCGATACCGACCACCGAGCCCCCCACGATCCAGGTACATCACGCCCGAAGGAGCGGCCGCGCTTCGCAAAGAACTCGAGCATCTCTGGCGAGTCAAGCGACCCGAAGTCACTCGCGCCGTGTCCGAAGCCGCGGCGCAGGGAGACCGGTCGGAGAACGCCGAGTATATTTACGGCAAGAAGCAGCTCGGCGAGATCGACAGGCGCGTGCGGTACTTACGCAAGCGACTGGAGGGAATACAGATCGTCAGTTCGACGCCGGGAGATACATCGCGCGTCTATTTCGGGGCATGGTTCGAACTCGAGGACAGTCGCGGCGATCGTCATCGCTTCAGACTCGTCGGCCCGGACGAGTTCGATCATGCACCGAACTATACGAGTATGGATTCGCCGCTCGGAGTCGCCGTGATGGGGAAGGCCCTGGACGACGAGTTCGAGGTAAAAGCGCCGGATGGAATCATGCACTACTGTGTCGTAGCGGTCGACTACGAGAACGGCGTTTCACCGTCTCAGGGCAACTAGGCGAAAATAAAAACCCGGCGAATCGCCGGGTTTCAAATGCGTAGACTCCGATGGGCCGCGCTATTGCAATCGCGACCAGTTGATAAGGCACACATCGTTCGAATCGAGGTCGAAATTTCTCGCCAGTAGCGCTTCGATCTCTTTCGGTTCGTAGCGGCTTTCCGTAGATTGGTTGACCTCTACGACACCGCTGAACTCCTGCCGAGACCCTACCTCGGCTTCGCCAGTCAGCACGAAATGCGTGTAATACTTGACTCCCATGGGCCACAGTCTAGGTAGCCGCCGTGAGATCAGCTGTGACTCGATCCACAGTTTCCCGGGCGGCGGGGGATTGCTGGTTCGGAACGTGAACTTGCCTGCATTCCGGGCCGGGAACCCTCGCCGGGACCGGGCATTTCGGAGAATCCCCTTGACATATTCTTCGCAGGCTATATAGAGATTACAGGAATGAGCTGCGAGTACTATCGATGAGCCGAATTCTGACGCTGGCGATGGGGCTTCTGATCGCCCAGAGCGTTCTTTCGCAACAGGACCTTCGCAGTACGCTGTTTGCCGCGGCGGATTCCGCACGGGCCGCTGCAGATGCTGTGAACGCGGGATTACTATCACCGGGTTTCTACGAGGACGGCCTGGAGGCTTACTCGGATGCCGAAGCCGATCTCGAACGTGGCCGAAATCTCGATCGGATCCGGACCCAGCTCGAAGATGCGGTTGTGGCATTCGGGGCAGCGACAGAGGCATCGGAGATAGCGGACATCACCCTCGCGTCGCTGATCAAGACTCGCGACGACGCATCGGAGGCGCAGGCAGACCGGTTCGCCACCGCAATGTGGGCCGAAGCCGAGGAGCTGTTCGAGAGCGCAGCCCGTCGTCTCGAGTCGGGCAATATTCGGGGGGCCAGAACTCGCGCGGATGAAGCCGAGGCGCTGTTCAGGGACGCGGAGCTCACTGCCATCAAGGCGCAGTATCTGAGTCAGACCCGCGCTTTGCTTGCGCAGGCACAGCAAGCCAGGGTTCCGCGTTATGCACCGATTACATTCGAGCGAGCTTCGTTGCTCCTGACTCAGGCCGAGGAGGAGCTCAACAACAATCGCTACGACACGGACCTGCCACGCAGTCTCGCTCAGCAGGCGAACTACGAAGCCCGCCATGCGATCTATCTCGCAGAACGAATCCAGTCGCTGCGAGACGATGACTGGACCGAAGAACAGATCATCCTGGCATACGAAGAGCCGTTAACGCAGATCGCCGCCGCAGCGGATCGAGTAGCCCAGCTGGATCGTGGCACCGAGGCCTTGACCATGGAGCTGGTTGCTTATATCGAGGACACCCGGCAACGCCAGCAACAACTCGACAACGACCTCGCGGAAAGCCATACGCGCATCGTAGCGCTCGAAGAAGAAATTCGCTCGCTGGATGAGCAGTTGGGCGGAGTATCTCAAGAGCGTGTTGCACTCGTACAGCGTCTCGAAGCCGAGGCCAGAATCAGGGAGCAGTTCACTCAGATTGAGACGCTCTTTTCCAGAGAAGAGGCGCTCGTCTATCGCGAAGGAAACAACATCATCATGCGCCTGGTCGGACTAACCTTCGAGAGCGGGCGGGCAAACGTCGATCCCGAATATCGGCCACTGCTTGCGAAAGTCGTCAACGCAGTTCAAATTTTCCCCAGATCGCAGCTGATCATCGAAGGCCACACGGATTCTTACGGTAGCGACGACGCCAACATGGGCTTGTCACGTACGCGAGCCGAAGCCGTGGGTGATTACCTGAGTACGGAGTTCAACATCCCATCGTTTCGAATCAGCGCGGTCGGTTACGGCGAAACGCGGCCGATAGCGAACAACGAGACCCCGCAGGGCCGGGCTCGAAATCGCCGCATCGACATTCTCATTGAGCCCCAGCTCGAGTAGAACCCGATAACCAATTCGCCAGAGTCTCGGCGAATACGTGGTTGACGAGGTAACCGTAGGACTTGTGCGGGTTCAGCCCGAGTTCGCCATGAAAATGGTTGTAGATGTCGGATTTGTCCTCAAGCGACTGTAGTAACCCAAGTTCCAGCATCTCACGATAATAAGGCTTGAGCTCGTGATGTAGTGCGGTCATCTCGGCACGCGCGGCAACGTTCACCCAGTGATCGATGTTCGCGGGGTACCGTTGGGCCCCGGAGTATTCCGCACCCCTGACGTGTCGCGCGATAAACCGGGTCGCCAGCGGACTTCCGAGTGTGATCAGCAGATCGACTCTGCCGTCGGACCTGTCGACGTGGGACAACTCCCAGAGCGACTCGTAGGCTATAACTGAGCCCAGACTGTGGCCGATCAACAGGACACGGCAATTCTCCTGCCAGGCTTCTACGAGCTCTGCCTTGACCATGGAACGGATCGCCCGGGCTATGCCACCATGGTTGGACAAGTATCGCCGCGCCTCACTCATCGTCAGTTGCATCTCAGGTCTGACAATGACACGACCGAACCACGGTAACGCATCGCCAAGAATCCGAACCCGCCGTGCTACCTTTCGTGCAAACGATTCGATCTCGGCAATATCTTCCGCACTAGGCTCGGGCAACCGCAGCAGTTTCTCGATGCCGGGCCGGTCGACCTCGATGTCGGCATGGCGACCGTAAAATGCATAGGTCCACGATACCAGACGAAAAATATCGGGCTCTTTAGCGAGCGCGTCGGCGAGCTCAGGCCGTACTCGCGACAGACCGGCAGACATCGCACGCAAAAGCTCGCGACGGTGTACGGCCGATGGCGGCTTCGGCTTCATTCCAGGCACGAAGATGATGCGTCGGTCTTGCATTGGCTGATCGTGGCTCTTTCTCTGCGTAGTTCTGGTTGAGCTGCTAGGCGACGTTTCGGTAAGCCGCTATAGTTCGGCATACTCGCGCGAATACATGGTGGAGGATAGGTCGTGAAATATCTTCATACAATGGTAAGAGTCAGCAATCTCGATGAGTCGCTGGATTTTTACTGCAACAAACTCGGACTCAAAGTCACGCGACGAGACGATCGCGAAGCAGGCCGATATACGCTCGTGTTCGTCGCACCGGAGGGACAGGAGGAGTGTCCGCTGGAGCTGACCTTTAACTGGGACCGCGAAAATTATGACGAGGGACGTAATTTCGGACACGTCGCCTATGAGGTCGATGACATCTACGCGCTTTGCGAGAAACTCATGGCGGAAGGAGTAACGATCAATCGCCCACCGCGGGACGGGTGGATGGCGTTCATCCGATCGCCCGATAATATCTCCATCGAGCTCCTGCAGAAAGGCGACCGCCTTCCCGAGAAGGAGCCGTGGGTATCGATGGAAAATACCGGCAAGTGGTAGACGGAATTCAGACCGGAACACGCGCGGCGACGCGAAAATTGCCGGTTTCGATCTCATACTTCTCTGCGTCTCGGCAGACCAGTCGGTTACGGCCCGCGCGTTTCGCTTCGTAGAGCGCCTCGTCGGCGATCTGAATCGTACCGGCGAGACTTCGGGCGGCCGTCGGTGTGGACAACGCAACGCCGACGCTAACCGTAATAATGTTGTCGACAGTCGAACCTTCGTGCGGAATAGCGAGCTCCATTACATCTCTGCGAATCTGCTCCGGAATAGTTTGCGCGTGCTCTCGCGGAGGTCCATAAAGAACCAGTACGAACTCTTCGCCACCATATCTGGCCGCAAAATCGAACG
This sequence comes from Rhodospirillaceae bacterium, assembly GCA_024638465.1. Lineage (GTDB taxonomy): Bacteria > Pseudomonadota > Gammaproteobacteria > Steroidobacterales > Rariloculaceae > SMWC01. Next base: position 29,219 of record JAHEKF010000015.1, read on the forward strand.
GTCGTTTCGCCGATGAAGCGATACATCGGGCCACTTTCTTGAGGCAATCGTCACCGGCCTGATGACCGTATAGATCGTTATAAATTTTGAAGTGGTCAATATCGACGAGAACGATTTCGATCGGCTGTTCTTCTCGCTGCGATTGACGCCAGATGCGCTGTATGAAGTCGTCGAACATTCGACGGTTGTATAGGCCCGTCAGGCCGTCACGCTCAGCAAGCTCGTTTAGCAGCCGAGTTTCAAGGAAGCTCGTTCTAAGAACGTGCTCGAGGTTGTAGCTCGCGAGCAGACTGATGAGAACGGTCGCTATCAGCATGGCGAAGGTGTAGAAGAGCGGCGCCAGGGACGTGCCCAGCGCGAGCCCGGAGACGAAATAGCTCGCAAGCAGCAGCGTTCCGATCGATGCGCTCGCCCGAAATACGAGCCCGGGAAAAAGGCAAGCGCATACGATGACCAGCATTACGCCCGCGGACATATAATAGTTACCCTCGACTGCGGCTGTCTGCGCCTTGAGCGCAACCGCTATCCCCAGAACGGAAACGCTCGCGATCGCGATTCGCGTGTAGAGCTCACGGAAACGTGGCGCGTACGTCACGGCTACGATCAGCGCGAGCCCCGGCACGATTATTACGAACCGGAAGAGTATCGCCGTATCGATCGAGATCGCACCGGCGACAGCCCATTCAATGAGCGTTTGCACAAGCAATACGCCGATCAAAACGAGCGCCGCAAGCCGGCCGCGGACCCGACTTTGTTCGATAAGGACATCGCGGAAGTCACGCTCGAGGAAACCGCGGAATTTCAAATTCGCGAAGCCTGCATTTAGCTGCGCCGCGAATGGAGAGCTTCCGCTGCTACTGTTGAGTGCGCGTAAGTCCATGAAGGTGCGTCCGGCCGCTCGAGCAAAGAAAAAGTGTGATCGAATCGATAGGGCTTTTCCCTAACGCAGGTCACAAGATCGACGTTGGAGTATTGTCGAAATTAGCGGTATAGCGGCAACAGACCGTCACCGGACGTTATGTCCGACGCACGATCAACAGAGTCGATATTCTTGAGTGCTGCGCGCAACGCCTGACCATCCCATTCTCCGGCTCCGGCCCCTGGACCATAGAGATCGCGTTCCAGATCGGCGACAGGCAGCGCGAGCGATTCGGGCAACAATTCCGCGAGCGCACCCAGACTAGTCGGTGCTGCATCGGGGAAGCGCACCTCGCCCCACTCAAGCAGAAGTCGTCGCGCGCGACGACCGTCATTCTCGGCGCAGGCCTCGCGAATCCGGCGCAGCAAGCGGCGGTTTGTAGAGCGCGTGGGCGGCGGCTCGACAACCTTTTGCTGCGGAGAACCAGCCGGCTGACGCGATCGCAACGCGAAAGCCAGAGTCGCGAGCCAAAGCACGAACAAGCCGGCACTGACGGCTTGCCAGATGCCGGCCGATGGCGCGTCGGCCGGAGCTGGCGCCGCGACGGCGTCGACCGGCTCATCGCTAAGCGCGACAGGCTCCGCTCCGGGCAGCACCAGCAACGATCGAGCAGGGACACTGGCAGCCTGCCAGGATTCTTCCGTCACATTGAACCAGGGTAGCTCGACCTCCGGTAGCTCATGCGATCCCGGGGTCTGCGCAAGCACCGCGTAACGCTCGATTCGTCGTGACCGCAGCCCATCCCCTTCCGGCTCCCGGATCATCTCGGGCTGATCGCCATACTGGCGAATATTTTCGGATCGTGGAATCACCAGATCGGGCAACTGCGTCTCGAGTACGCCCAGTGCATCGATGGTCAACGTCCTTGTCTGCGGGACTCCCGACGTCAACTGATCGTCCGCAGAACTCCAGCGCTCTTCAATAGACAGGGATTGGGCGGGCAGCCACGCAGCGCCGGCGAACGCGGGGGGTGGCGGGACGGCGGAACGCACGGTCAACTCTACTGCGTCGGAACGATAACGCTGAACATTGGAGAACCCGGAGGGCGATACGACGACCGCTTCGAACGTCACCGGATCTATCGTCACCGGTCCGGACGCTTGAGGGAAAATCGCGTAACGACGTTCCAGCGCAATAAAGCTGCGGCCATCGAATATCGTTTGAAATTCCCTGTCCTGTCCGAGCTTCTCGATAATTGCTTCGCCACCGCTGACTTCCGGCAACGTCAGCGAAGATCGTCCAGTACTCACGCCGCGATAGAGCGTCATCGTGTAAACGACCTGGGACTGAACATAGGGGTCGGTGGGAGTTGCCGTCACTTCCAGGAAGATGTCGCCGGCAGCCGCAGCATCGGGGGCCGGGACCACTTCGATCTCTACCGGATTGGAAAGCGACCCCGCGAGAATAATCGGCGGGAGTGTGAACGAGCCCGCTTCGCGAGGCATGAGCTGCAAATTCCACTCGGTTGTCTGCGTAGTCTGGCCGCCAACCATCTGAATGCTCGTGTTTCGCGATCTCTGCAAAATATCGAAATCGGCAGCCAACGGCGACAGATCGGGTTCTTCTCTGGTCGAGCCCCGAGCCCGCAGCAGATAAGTGAACGATTCATTCTCCTGCACGACATCGCGATCCACGACCGCTTGTAAGGAGATATCCTGTCCGAGCGCGATCGTCGCGCAGAGCAGCGCGATAAGGGCGACGGACGCTTTGCTGATGCGCGCTACCATGGCTGCAACTCGTCTCCGGGCCACACGTAGTTTCCGTCCTGATCGACACCGAGTCGCTGATATTGATACAGAAACTTCCTGCGTAAAAGCCCGCCTGGATCCTGGGGGATACGCCGCAGCCACTGTTCAGCAGCCTGTTCGTCTTCCCATTCTTCGAGCTCACCGGCCGTCGGCATCTCACCCTGAGGAATTTCTTCCGGATCCGCCTGTTCCGAATCGTCCTGTTCGGCGGCCAGTTGCTGCTGCTCCGATTCCTGATCGGAGTTCTGCGCATTCTGCGGCTGATCCTGCTCGCTGGGCTCCCCTGTTGTCGGTTGTTGCTCGGATTGCTGGTCGTTCTGTTCGGAATCGTCGCCCTCGCCTTCTCCCGACTGAGACTGATTCTGCTGCGGTTGCTGCAACAGCAAATCACGGTTGTAGCGAGCGTCCTCATGCTCGGGGTCGAGCTCGAGTGCACGCTCGTAGGCTTCTATTGCCGGGCTGATCTGCCCCGCTCCTGCCAGCGCATTGCCGCGGTTGTAATGCGCGGTGGGCGTGTCGAGTCCCTCCAGCGTGTCGGCACTCGCCGCAAAGTCTTGCGCCCGGAACTGTGCGGCCGCGCGCCACTCACGATTTTCGAAAAGCTCACGCGCTCTGTCGTGCTCTTCCGCGTTGAACGCCTGCTGCGCCTGCTGGTCGCGGGTCTGCCAGAGATCCGACCAGGCGAACTCCTGAGCGCGCGCTTCGGGAACGGGAACGACAAAGCACACGGCGATTACGACGACCCAGCCACGACGAAAAGCCAGCGCAACGAGCGGAACGATCAACAGAACCAGCCAGAGACCCTGATCGCGCCAGGAATCTATCTCGAAAAGCTCGGACTCGCCTGACCCGGCCGCATCGCCCTCGCCGGCGACCGTCCCCGACAGCAGAAATTCGAGATCACGATCGTCAGCCGTCAGACTCGCGAAGCGCCCGCCGCCCGCCCGCGCAAGTCGCGCGAGCATATCGTTATCGACCCGGGGAACGACGACCTGACCGACATCATCGGTGAGAAAGCCACCGCCTGGCTCGACGATCGGACCGCCGTCAGCGCTTCCTACCGACAATACGTTGACGGTATAACCCTCGCGATAGATGCGCTCTGCGACATTAATACTGGTTGGCGACACTTCGCTGTCTGTGATCAGCAAGATTTCGCCCCGGGGCAGCCCCGTCTGCCGCAACAGCTGTGCCGCTTTATCCAGACCCGATTCCGGATAACTTCCGCGGCTGGGCATGATATCGCTCGAAAGACTGGCGACGAGCAAAGCGATCGTGTCGACGTCTGTCGTGAGCGGCGCGACCGTGAATGCATGTGCGGAGAACACGACGAGCCCGGTTTGACCCGCATCGCGACCTTCCAGCAGCGAGAGGAGCTTGAGGCGCGCCCGGGTAAGGCGTGTTGGCTCGACGTCAACCGCATCCATCGACCGCGACAGGTCGAGTACGACGACCAGCGCTTCTTCGGAGCGGACTGCCGGCACCGGCAATCGATCCCACGTTGGGCCCGCAAGAGCGACCGACGCCAGCACCCACGCAGCCATCGCGGCAAGCATCACCGTTTGACGTTCCCTGACAGCCACGCCGGATCCCGTCAGAACATAAGGTTGCAGCGCTTCGTCAACGATCGCTCGCCATCGGCCACCGAATCCACCGCTCCGAACCAACCGCCAGATGAGCCAGAGCCCTGCCGGCAACGCAAGGAGCCACAGCGGCCTCAGGAAATGAAACTCAGCCATTTTCCGCCACCGCATCGTCAGTGTCGGCAAAGGTTTGTCGCAATGCCGCCAGCGCCCACAGCAAGCTCAGCATGAAGGCTGCGCTCAGCGGCCAATGATAACGCTCCGAAACCGGCCTGAAGCCGCTCTCTTCGCCCGCTGCCGGCTCGAGCTCATCGAGAATCGAGTAGATGCGCTGAAATTCCTCGATATCCCGGGCCCTGAAGTAGCGTCCACCCGTCCCTTCGGCGATCGTCGTCAGCGTCTGCTCATCGAGATCGGCTGAGGGATTTACTTCGCGAACGCCGAACAACGAGCGCACCATGACCGAGTCCGCTCCTATCCCGATCGTATAGATGACCATGCCACGATCACGCGCAAGTTCGGCTGCCTTGAGCGGGTCGATCGCTCCGGCGGTATTGGCGCCGTCGGTCAACAGGATCAGTACGCGGCGATTCTCCTGTACGTCTGCGTCACTCAACGTGCGTATTGCGAGACCGATCGCATCGCCGATCGCTGTCTCCTGACCAGCCAGTCCGATCACGGCTTCATCGAGCAATACCTGAACAGTGGCTCGATCGAAAGTCAGCGGCGTCTGCAGATAGGTTTCACGGCCGAACAGTATCAGCCCGATCCTGTCACCGACACGACGCTCGATAAAATCTCGGGCGATTGATTTCGTCGCGGTCAGCCGATCCACCCAGCGTCCATTGAGCTGAAAATCCTGCTCTTCCATGCTGCCGGAAAGATCTACCGCCATTAACAAATCTCTGCCGGTGACCGGCAGCGCCTGTGCTTCACCGACAAACTGGGGCCTCGCCGCGGCCAGCAAGACCAGCAGCCAGATCAGCCACAGCAACAAGAGGCGTGAGCGGTTGGCGGAGCGACCTCGACTGCCACCGAGCAGATTTTCGAACTCGGCGGCTACCGGTACACGTAGCGCGGCATCCTTATCCATATACTCGGGCGCCGCATATCGCCGTACGATCCACGGCAACGGTATCAGTAACAGCATCCAGGGCCAGGCCAGCTGCCACATCGGTCAGCGCCTCGGCGACTGGGCGCTGACCCAGTCCATGCAGAGTTCGCAAAGAGCCAGCAATTCGTCCGCAGCAGGGCTGCGAGGCGGCTGATACGGGTACGACAACAGGAGCTGCCCCGGCTCGCCAACGAAATCGGATCGATCCCAACGGCTGTCGAGATAAGCGAGCCACGCGCTACCTGTGAGCCCCGCAATTTGCTTGCCGTCGGCAGCCATAGTCATAGCGAATCTGCGGAGGATTGTCGATGCATCGAGTGCGCATTGGCTGGGATCAGCGCCGGACTGGAGGGCTGCGATCGTTTTCCTGAGAGCGCGTTGCGCCGCGCGATGCCGCCAGCGGCGCGCGTAGCGAACGACCAATACGAGCGCGATCACGACAGCTGCGGCGACGATCATCCACCAACCGATCGCCAACGGCCACCAGCCGATCGCATCGGGCAAATGGATGTCACGGAGTCCGAGCTGCGCGGGATCGAGTGCCGGGTTCATCGGTTGCCGAATCGTTCAGCCAAGGCCGAACGAGGGTCCTGTGTGGTGGCGCAGTCGATCAAATGAACCGACGGAATTTGCGTCAGATTTCGGAGCAACTCCTGCCTGGCTTCGAACTGGGAGCGGTAGCGGCGCCGCGCAGATTCGGAGTCCGTGTCGATCGCTACCGTCCGCGCTCCCGATTGAATCCGGTAATAGCCGGGCGGCGGCAGATCAGCTTCGATTGGATCGAAAAAATGCACGACAAAGACATCGCAGTGTCCGGCAAGCTGCCTGAGATTCTGTTCGAACTGTCCGCCCATATCCCGGAAATCACTCATGAGAAAGATCAGGCTGCCAGGTCGGGCAACGCGCGTAATCCGCGAGAGCGTGTGCTCGATGTCATGTGGTTCATCCGATTCCTGCAGTGAGCCGGGATTCCACATCGAATCCTGGGTGATCGACCGAAACAGCCGCAACGCGGCGCGTCTTCCAAGCGCCGGTCTGAGTTCGACATGCTCACTTTCCGAGAAAACCAGACCGCCAAGCCGGTCGCCGTTTCCGACCGCGCTCCAGCCGATCAGCGCAGCGGCTTGTGCCGCCCGGACCGATTTGAACACTCCGCGGGTCGCGAAATGCATCGGACGGCGGAGATCAAGCCAGATCAGTACGGGACGGTCGCGCTCGTCGCGAAAAACTTTCGTATGCGGTTCACCGGTCCGCGCCGTCACCCGCCAGTCCATCGTTCTGAGATCGTCGCCAGGCTGGTAAAGCCGCGATTCGTCGTACTCGACGCCGCGGCCTTTGAACGTCGACAGATGCCCGCCCTCAGCCAGCACGCGAACACGAATCGCAGCGAGGTTGATCGACTCGCCCGCGGCTCTGAGTGCGATGAGCTCAGGCAGCGTAGCGCGTGCCGGTGAAAGCTCGGCGAGAGGCGTGGTGGGCCTGACGGCCGACACTACGGCACGCCCACCCGCGCGAGGAGCGTATCGACTATCTGATCCGGAGTACGGCCGGCAGCCTCTGCTTCGTAGCTCAGCAGTACCCGATGGCGGAGGACATCGTGGGCAATGCTCTGGATATCGACGGGAGTGACGAAGTCGCGCCCGGCGAGCCAGGCATGAGCGCGAGCGCAACGATCGAGCGCGATGGTTGCACGGGGGCTGGCACCGTATTGGAGCTGACCGGCGAGATCCTCGCCGTATCGATGCGCCTCGCGAGTGGCGATGACGATCTGGACCAAATATTCCTGCAGGGCATCTGCAAGATGCAGGTCGAGCACCTCCTGGCGTGCCTCCATGACCTCCTTCTGCGACAGAACGTCGAGTGGCTGGAACAGTGCTTCGTCTCCGACCGACCGCTTCGCTTCGTTACGATTGAGCTCGAGTATCTTGCGCTCGCCCTCCGCATCCGGGTAATCGACCAGCACATGCATGAGAAAACGATCGAGCTGGGCTTCGGGCAGCGGATAGGTCCCTTCCTGCTCGATGGGGTTCTGCGTTGCCATGACCATGTAGAGCTCGGGCAACCGATAGGTCACCGATCCAACCGTGATCTGCCGCTCACCCATCGCTTCGAGCAACGCCGATTGTACTTTGGCCGGAGCACGGTTCACTTCGTCCGCCAGCACGAGGTTATGAAATAGCGGGCCCTCGCGAAATACGAATGATCCATCTTGAGGACGATAGATTTCGGTACCTGTCAGATCCGCGGGAAGCAGGTCCGGCGTGAACTGCAGGCGGTGGAAGTCGCCTTCGACGCTATGGCTCAGAACCTTGATAGCGCGCGTCTTGGCAAGACCGGGCGCGCCTTCGACGAGAAGATGGCCGTCGCAGAGCAACGCAACCAGCATGCGATTGAGGAGGCTTTCCTGCCCTACCACGAGGTCCTTGAGGTGGGCTTCGAGCTTGAGAAAGTTTTCCTGTAGCGACATAGGCTTATTCGGCGTAAAGGCGGCTGATTTTAACGGCGCAGCTGAAGACAAACCATACAAATACCCCAACGTGGACCGCCTGCCGTCTCCTTCTGGATGCGGCTCGACACACAATCGTTGCACTCTCGCCCGGTTCGTATCGCCCTGCAGCCCGGGGGCGGCGACAGCTCCAGGCGAGTATCGTATTATGTAAGGTTAATGCGAAGGGCGCTAAGTCGCGACGTTTTTCGGCCGTTTCGGACGCGGCCCGAATTGATCGCCGTACCGGCTTTACTGCTCTCAACAGCTTCTATTATCGGCGAGTGTGGGGCGGCGCCTGATGACAATATCGTCATACGCGAGATTTCGGCCTGATCGCCGCCGGACCTCCTCGGCGATTATGTCGCGAGCCTGTGACGAATGTTGTCGAATTTTTCGCGCGGATTCTTCATTCTCGATCCGCTTCTCCAAGGAGACCTCAATGTTCAGCCATTTTCTCGCCCGCGTATTTGCGGCAACCATAGTACTGCTGAGCGCCCTCGCGGTCGCGCCGAACGCGGTTGCGCAGGACCAGACGGAGCAGAGTTCGGCCCAGCTCGGTCGATTCACGGTCACAGGGTCGCACATCACGCGGCTCGATCTAGAAGGCCCGACGCCAGTACTGACTATCACGCGGGACGACATTGAGAGAACCGGGGTAATGACTGTCGGCGAACTGCTGACGCAGCTACCGATGGATAACGGCGGAACGTTCAACGACCAGGCTAACAACAGCTTCGCGGCAGGCGGCACCAGCGTATCCTTTCGCGGACTGGGCGCGAATACCGTACTCGTACTGGTCAACGGCCGGCGTGCGACCAACTATGGTTTCGCCAACCGGTTCGCTACCTTCGTCTCCTTCGTTGACCTGAACTCGATCCCGCTAGGCATAGTAGAGCGTGTTGAAATTCTCAAGGACGGCGCTTCGGCAATTTACGGTTCGGATGCGATTGCTGGCGTAATCAACGTCATTCTGCGCGACGACGTCGACGGTGTCGAGGTCGAGATGCGCGTCGGTCAGGCGACCGATCCCGGCGCCGGCGAAGTAGCCGTCAACGCGTTGTTTGGCGCGAGCAGCGCCCGCTCTAGCGCGACGCTGATGGGAAGTTATACGAGCCGCGACAAGATGTTCCTGCGCGATCGGGAACTGAGCCGTTCGGCCGACTTCTTTCCTCTCGGCGGCTTCGACTTCCTGAGCTATCGAGCCGCGAACGATGCCGATTTCTTTCCGTTACCGGGAGACGGCTGCGACGCACGCCCCAACACGATTACCGATTTTTTCGGAACCTGCGCCTACAACTACAATGCGATTGAGTCGATTCCAGGCGCGCAAAGGACTTCATTCACCGGGCTGTTTACTCACGATCTCGGCTCAGACCTCGAGTTCCGTGCCGAAATCGGCTTCATGAACGCGATCAGTGACAATGTCATTGCGCCCCCAACAATCGATGACAACGACAATCTCCTCGCCCCTGCCAGCAACCCCTGGAATGTTGGCGGTATCGATTACTTCGATTTCTGGTACCGGCTCGACGACATCGGACCACGAACCTCGGAAGTGGAGACCGATAACCTGCGCGCGGTATTCGAGTTGAGCGGTTCGGTGTTCGACGGAGAATGGGAGTGGCAGGCCGGGGCCGTCTACAACCGAGCGGTTACGATTGACAACCAGGATAACTACGCGAACAGAATCCTGATGCAGCAAGCACTAGCCAACGGTATCGACGTCAATAGCGACGGCAATATAACGATCAACGAGTACTACAACATCTGGACGCCGATCTCCAACCCGATCGACCCGGCATTAACGGCAGCGCTTCGCGCGCGACCGTTTCGGCGTGCCGAAACCGAACTCAAGGCATTCGATGGAAACCTCAGTGGCCCTGTCGCCGACTTGCCTGCAGGCCCGATGTCGCTCGCTGTCGGCTTCGAACACCGCAACGAGAGACTCGTCGACCGCAGCGATGCGGCTTCCGAGGCAAATCTGATTCTCGGTTCCGGCGGCGTCAGCTCGCAGGGTTCTCGCTCGCAAACCTCAGTTTACGGCGAGCTCTCTATTCCGATCCTCGATAATCTCGAAGCTCAGGTCGCTGCCCGCTATGAGGACTACGAAGGCTTCGGCAGCGAGATCAATCCCAAGCTGGCAGCCATGTGGCGCCCTAACGACTGGATGCTCGTGCGTGGATCGTGGGGTGAGGGATTCCGTGCGCCGTCGCTCGCCGAATTGTTCCTTGGTTTATCGGTTAGCTTCCAGAACTACGTCGACCAGACCCGATGCCCCATCACCGGAACGATCTTCGACTGCGTACTCGACAAGCAGCTCGACACCACCGGTAACGCACAGCTGAACCCCGAGACATCGGAGTCGCTGTCGCTTGGCGTCGTCATCGAGGTGCCAATCATCGACGACCTGACGGTCGCTTTCGACTACTGGAGCTTCGATCATAAGAACTTGATATCCGACATCGACGTCGGAGAAATCATGGAACGCGAGGCCGATTGCTTCAATGGACTGCCTACCTGCGATCCGGACCTCGCTGCACTCGTCACGCGAACGGCGCCTACTCCACTCGACACATTGCTGGGAATACCTGGAACCATCAGCACGGTACGCAGCCCGTTCCTCAACCTGTCCGAACAGAGCACTGATGGCTTCGATCTCGAGGTCAACTATATTTTCGATACATCGAGGCTCGGGACATTCACCTTCAATACTTACATCACCTACGTGAACGACTTCGATTTCGCGCTATTACCGACAGACCCACTCGAGCGAATCGTCGGTCAATATCTTCAGCCCGAAATGCGCGCCAACGCCGACATGACATGGGAATACGGCGTCTATCGAGTTGGTGTCTTCAATCGCTACATCGGTAGTCACGATCAGCAGGAGGACTTTGCTTTCTTCAATGATCAGGAAGGCGCAAAAATTCCATCGCATAATGAATGGGATCTGCGGCTCGATTACTCCGGCTTCGACAGTCTGACGCTATCTGTCGGTATCGAAAATGTCACTGACGAGGAGATACCACTCGACTGGTTCGAGACGCTTGGTTACAGCACGGCGCTCTACAACAATCGTGGTCGCTTCATCTATTCGCAGGTCGGGCTGCGCTTCTAACTATCAGCGGCCTCCCCGGCCGCCGCCCGTGATACCGATGGGACCGCGCGGGATGAAAATCTGCATCGGCTGCCCGTCGCGAACGATGTCGACCACGACGGACTCGCCAGGCGAACCCTGCAACGTGAGCTGGTTCAGGTCCCCGGTATTGAATACCCGCTCGCCGCCGTAGGCGACGACCCGGTCACCGGGCTGCAATCCCGCTGTCTGACCCGCTGATCCGGAAATGACCTGGCGAATATCGACGCTCGTCGACTGCCCTGTTGCTTCCAGATAGCGTTCGAAGCTCTGGTCGCCGAGCTCTTCGCGGAGTTGATCTTGCGAATCGACCCGATTACGAAAGTTCTGCGGCTCTCCGGTTCGGACTGCGTCGTACTGCGCGTACAACGCCTCCAGTCGAAGTTCGGATTCGCGGTCAACGATAAGCTGCGCATCGGCCGGCGAAAAACCGCCTTCTACGAGTTGCGTCATGCGCCGGCTCGGATCATCGACTCTGCGACCGCCACCGCGCTCGGCGATGCGCTCCTGGATCGCGGCCCTTGTCAATTCTCTACCAGGAAGGTCTCCCAGTGCCGCAGCGCCTTCTTCGGCTTCGCTTTGAGGCACTTCGAGAATTTTTTCGCCCAGCGCGGCCAGCTCTTGCTGCAGCGACTCACGCAGCACGATCTCCGCCGCCAGCGCGGCCTCCAGTTGAGCGATCCTGTTCGTGACCTGGATCAGGTCTATCGACGAACTGGCAGAGCTGACACCCGGCATTTCCGGGCTATTGAGGTCATCGCCGCGGTCGCCGACGAAAGTCGCGAACGCGAACCCCGCGGAGATGCCAAGCAGCATGAACAGAACCGTTTTCAGCATCGTCGTCTCGCAACCTGACGGACTATTCGAATGCCCCCAAGATACCGCCAAACGCCACAGATGCTGTCAAGAATTCTGAAGCCGCGATCCGCAGATACCGACACCCGGCCGCCACGCTGCGGCGCAGGCCCAGCGATGCCGTTGTCGTTAAAATCGGCGATATGGCTTCTAACTGCGGCGAATTGCCGCAAAACAACCGCTAACTTGCTCAATCGCCTCCGCCGAGAACGATCGTTCCGAGGTCGGCTGCCAGGGCATCGAGCTTGTCGGCAAGACCGGGATGGACGGGTATGCCGGACGCCTCGCGCTCGATCCGGATTCTCTGGCTTCGCTCGCCCGGGACGCGGACGGCATCGACGCCCGGCAGGGTCGGCGATGCGCGCATCGAGCGGATGACCTCGTCGACCTTGCGCTTGAACACACCTACCTCCATGAATGCCTCGATCGACAGCGCCACAACGAGCTGACCCGTGTTGGTCGAAGTCCGCGAATCGGCATTGAAATCCACGACCTCCCGGCCAAACGCCGCGCCGTTGAGAGTCCCTGCAAGCAAGCCGAAAATCAGGGCCAGACCGTAACCCTTGGGGCCGCCAATAGGGAGCAGAAACCCCTCGGCCGCGCGTGTCGGATCGGTCAGTGGTTTACCCTGCTTGTCCATCATCCAGCCCTCGGGCATCTGTTCGCCACGCTGCGCCGCCGTCTTGACCTTGCCGTAGGCCGCCACGGTGGTCGCCATATCCAGCACGATCGGAAACTCCTCGGCAGCCGGAACGCCTACCGCAATCGGGTTCGTGCTCAACAACAGCTCCGTACCGCCCCAGGGCGGCAGGTGGTTGGCGCTACCCACGGCAATATAGATACCGATCATGTCCTTCTGCATCGGCATCCTGGCGTAAAGCGCGGCGGGCCCGGCGTGATTGCCGTGTCGAACCCCGACCCAGCCTATTCCGGATTCCTCCGCCTTCGCCATCGCGAGATCGGCCGCATAACGCATGACGAGATGACCCATCCCGTCATCGCCGTCGACTACGGCCATGGCGCCGTGATCACGCGCGACATGGATATTCGGCCGGACTTTGATACCTCCGCTCTTTACCCGTTTGACGTATTGCGGCAAGCGAAACACGCCGTGTCCGTCGGACCCTGACAGATCTGCTTCAGCCATGAGCCGGGCGACGGTGCGTGCATCGGCATCCGGCATGTCGACCGCCATAAGACAGCGATGGATGAAGTCTTCGAGCTGCTCGAGGCTTACCGTCAGCATCTTGTGGCGCGCCCTATGGCTCGGCGATTAAAACTCATTGCGGCCGCGTCGTGTCCTTTGCGGATAGATGCGCGACAGTTTCTCCGGTCTCGGAGAATGTTCGCGTGACGACGTCAGTGTCGTAGATCCAGAGGATCAGCATAGGTGTCTCGCCGACATTGATGAACCGATGCGGTTTTCCGGCCGGAATGTAGGTCGTGTCATAGGGCTTGAGCCGGGTGCGCTCGCCGTCAATCTCTACGTCGGCCTCACCCTCGAGGAGCGTAACCTGCTCTGCGCAATTGTGGTGATGTACCGGAACCTTTTTCGCGGCCGGGAAGCGAGTCAGCCCGGATGTAAAGCTCACGGGACCGCAACGCTCGGTTCCGACCAGCAGCGTCGTCTCGACCCCATCGCCGCGCGCGATACTCTCTAGCTCGTCGAGTTTCAGCAGTGTCGTTTCCATTTTTTACCCGTTCTCCGATGCAGAAAAATCCAGTGCCTGCACCTTATTCTAGATCAGGCCCTCGGCAGTATCCGAAAAAACTTTAGCTCTCGATCGAAGTTTTTCAGCCCAAAAAGCGTGACGCAGTCTACAAAACGGCCCGAATTTCGGCGTTCGTTAACAAAATGGGACTCACGCAACAGTCGCAGGCAGTTCGATTTCATAGTCTTTTGCCCGCTGCTGGACGTCAGCAGGAACCGTTATACGGAGATACGGACCGAAGGCTGCAGCTACATGGATGTACAGAAACTAACCTCTGGGAGATTAACAATGACGAATTTCCGCATACGGCTTACGGCGGCAGCCCTCAGCCTGATCGCACTTCACACGACATCGGTCAACGCGCAGACCACGGCGACCGGGTCGATCGACGTAACGGCGACGGTTCCGGCCACTTGCGTACTCGGCACATCGACCGACGTTGCATTCGGAACCCTGACGATGGCCGTCGGCAACGGCCCTGTAGCCGCTACAGGAACGATCGACTGGGCCTGCAGTGACAGCACGATTGCGGAGATCGGGATTGAAGGCGTGAACGGCGCAGCAAGCCGGCAGATGACGAGCCCCGCGCCGGGATCGGGCCCGATCCCGTACAGCCTGTTTCGGACTCTCGGCCCGAGCGTTGAATGGGGCGAGCTCGCCAGCGGCAATCAGTTAACGGGCCTGACGGGATCCGGGATTTCAATTGTCACGACTGAGAATGTGTTCGGTGAAATCGCCGAGGACGACTATATCGACGCCGTACCCGGAGCGTACTCTCAGACGCTGACCGTCACGATCGAATTCTGATTGGACTGAGAACAGTAACCAGACATGGTCAGCACGATGTACGCCTCCCGACTGATCCCGCTGACCGCGACCGTACTACTGTTCTTTCACGCGGTCGCGACCGCCGGTCTGGTAAGAATCGCGCCGGTACGCGTCGACCTCAATGAGGCGGCGCGTACCGGGGTGGTTGAAATCTCGAATCCGGGTGACACGCCGATCGGCATAGAGGTTGAAGCGCTCAAATGGCAGCAGGGTGCTGACGGCGCGGACGTTTACGAATCAACAACTGACGTACTCGCGTTCCCGCCGATATTCACCATCGAGCCGGGAGCATCGCAGCTCGTAAGGATCGGCCGAATGTCTCCGCCTTCGACGGATCGGGAGCAAGCGTACCGATTGTATTTCACCGAGCTGCCGGTCGCTGCCAGTAAAATTGACGCGGCACTGGGCGTCAAGATGCGGATGCGGATCGGTGTTCCGGTTTTCTCCGCGCCTATCGTCCCGGCCGAACCTGAGCTTCGAATCGTCGATACGCAATACCACGACGAAGGCATGACCGTCAGCATCTACAACTCGGGGAACGCACACGTTCGAGTATCCGATGTCTACGCCTTGGAGCTTATCGACGCTGAGCGATCGACCTCACGCCAGTACATTCTGGCGGGCTCCGTACAGCAGTTCGAGATCGCGATTCCCAACGGCACTACCGTGACATCGATACAGATGGTTTCGGATGCGCTGGGAACCACAGAGTTCGATCTGGAGACCGGGCTGGCCATCGTCCCGGTTGACGCCGAACTCGCGAGCCGCTGATCGCAGCGTTTCCCAACCTAACGCCAGAGCAACGAGCCAGTGATGCGATACCCTTTTCGCAAGTCGCTCTGTTCTCTGGCGGCGATCATTATGTTCAAGACCGAGGCGGTAGCGCAGATGCCACTGCTGGTCGATCTTACTGTCAACCACCAAAGCTATGGGACGACAGTTCTGCTGGATTACGGCGACAAGGACTTCTTCGCGAGCATCTCCGATTTGTCCAAATGGGGCGTCCGCGGTCCCTATCTCGATCTGGTCACTTTCGAGAATCGCGAGTTCGCGCGTCTTCGCTCACTTGGCAACATAACGGCCTCATTCGACCCGCGCCTCGCCAGTATGTCCCTGACAATTCCGCCCGAGCTGCTGCCGAACCAAGAGCTCAGGATAGGAGAGATGAGCCGACCTGATCCGGTCTCGAGCAGAGGTGCTTATCTGGACTACGACTGGTCCTACACCTCTGGCGATGCTTCTTATACGACAGGACTGCTGGCACCGACCGTGTTCAGCGAGTATGGCGTCGTCGACTCTCAGATACTGTATCGGGAAGCGGGAAGCGGGCTCTACGGCACAGACTCAGACGGGTCCGACTGGCTGCGGCTGAGCACGACGTATACACGCGACTTCCCCGGCAGAATGCGAAGCTTGCGAGTGGGCGACGTATTCAACACACCTGGACCCTGGGGCGGAGGTTCCCGCATCGGCGGTATTCAGCTTGCTTCAAATTTCTCCACGCAACCCGACTTCGTAACGATTCCGGTTCCCGGCCTGGAAGGCGTTGCCAGCCTGCCCTCTACGGTGGATCTCTACGTCAACGGCGCATTGAGATACCGACGGAACGTCGACCCCGGATCATTTCGCGTAGAAGAGATACCGATCGTCACCGGTAGCGGTCAAATGCAGATGGTGGTCACGGATCTGCTTGGTCGCGAACACGTCTATTCACAGGATTTTTATGCAAGTGCCGAACTATTGAGAAAAGGGCTATCAGAGTACTCGTATACGCTCGGCTCGCTTCGACGCGACTACAGCTTGCCTACCGATCGCTATGACGAAACCGTCGCGGTCGCGCAGCATCGCTACGGTATCAATAGCGAGCTCACAGTCGGCGGAAGAGCGGAGATAAGCGAAGAGCTTCGTTCCGTTTCGGCTACTGCCAATTGGTCTCCTGACATGATCGGCGTTGTCAGCGCATCGGTCGGGCACAGTCGCAGCGGATCGGAATCGGGTACGGCCTGGCTCCTCGGATATCGCTTCCAGGGACGGAGATTCAATTTTTCCTCACGCGTGTCCGGCGCCAGCGAACACTTCGAGGTCATCGGGAACGAGTTTCCCGGCTATGTACCGAAGACAGAACTGATGTTGAGCGGCGGGTGGCGACACCCGCGCGTGGGTTCTTTCGGTGCCGCTGTTGTCCGCAGAATCTATCAAGACAACTCCGACCGTGACGTCGTGACGTTCAACTACGCGAACACCCTTTTCCGACAGTACTACCTTTCCGTATTCGCGAGCTATGCCAATGATCAGAACGCCGGCGTCAGCGTCGGCGCGACCGTTACACGCATGTTCGGCCAGAGAAGAAGCGCGAGTGCGAGCATCTCGCGCGAGTCAGGTCAATCGCGGGTTCGGATGGAGACCCAATCGAACCTGCCTGCGGGACCGGGTTTCGGTTACCGGCTCGGAACGACGCTCGCGGATGACGATCGATTCGATGGTCAGCTCATCGGACAAACGGATTTCGGACGCTATACGGTAGAGGTCGACAAATTCGGTGATCGTACAACTACGCGCGCGCGCGCCAGCGGTTCGCTCGCCTGGCTCGCCGGACGCGCATACGCGGCCAGAGAAATCAGCGACGGCTTTGCAGTGGCGAAAATCGGCGACCTGGAGAATGTGCGGGTCTATGTCGAGAACCAGGTCGTTGGCCGGTCCGACGACCGAGGTCGTGTTCTCCTGCCCCGGTTGAGGCCCTATGAAATTAACCGGATAAGAATCGAACCAGCGGACCTTCCGCTGGCCTCTGAGATTTCCACTGTGTCGGTCGAAGTCGCTCCTGCTTATCGCAACGGACTCGTGATCGATTTCCCCGTTTCTACGCCGAGCTTCGCGATGGTCAAGGCTGTTCTCGAAGACGGGACTGTCGTCCCCGAAGGATCGACCGTACAGATATTCGGAAAAGAGGAATCGACGATCGTCGGCCGCGACGGAGCTATTTTTCTCGCCGCCCCGGAAGGTGAAACGCAAGTCGACGTCTACTGGAGATCGTCGGGATGCGAGTTCGAAATCGAGATGCCGAAAGCGACGCAGGCGCTGCCTCACCTGGGTGAGGTAACCTGCAGAGCGACGCGATGAGTATCTCCTATACTCTCGCGCGCTCCCGCGCGCACTTCGCGATACAGGTCCTGGCATCGCTCAGCTTCCTGGTACCCGCGACGCGAATCGAGGCCGCGAGAACCTGCACCATTACCGTCAGCGGGCTGGCTTTCGGCAGCTACGTCCCCGCCAGACCGACACCCCTGGACTCAGCGGCGACAATCCAGGTCACCTGTGTCGGCGACCCCGATCCCGGCCAGAACGGCTACACAATCAGTATCGACGGCGGCAACAGCGGTAGTGCTGCCGCGCGCCATATGCTGTCCGGTGGCAATCAGCTGAACTACAACCTCTATCAGGACGCCGCATTCACAACGGTATGGGGCGACGGAACCTCCGGCGGATCGACCGTCACTCAGAACCTGCCCGGCGCCATGGGGATGGGAATGGGAATGGGAATGGGTCTCGGGCTAGCACTCGGGATGGGGACGGGAATGGGGATGGGCCTGGCCACAACCATTACCAATTCGAACCACACGGTCTACGGTCGTGCTCCCGCGCTTCAGGATCCGGTCCCCGGTAGTTACGCCGACGCGCCCATAGTGACGATCGAGTTCTGAGGCGCGGCTCGCGCAGCAGCTACCGCCGTCCCCGGCTATACTTCCGGCACCTCGGGTAGCGGGGCGAACCCCGGCCCTTCGTCGAATCGTCGGCTGGCGCCACACCGTATCGCAATGCAACGAACACTGGGATTTCTGGGACTGGGAAAAATGGGCGCCGGCATGGCCGCGCGACTTATCGACACCGGCCATGACCTCATCGTCTGGAACCGAACGGCTGGGAAAACCACGCCACTCGTCGAGATGGGCGCAACAGCCGCCGGCACGCCGGCCGAGGTCGCGGAGCAATCCGATACGATCATCACCATGCTCAATGACGACGCGTCGGCAGAGGCCGTCTATTCCGCGGCCGACGGTCTGCTGACCGTACCCGTTAAAGGCAAGCTCTTCATCGAGATGAGTACGCTGCGACCGCCGACCTCGCGAGAACTGGCGCAGCGCTGCGAGCAGCTCGGCGCCGCCTTTATCGACGCGCCCGTGTCGGGATCGCTCGGGCCTGCCCGCTCGGGAAAGCTCATGGCGCTCGTCGGCGGATCCGCCGAGAACGTCGAACGCGCCCGGCCCGTGCTAGAGGCGATGACAAGGCGGATCGTGCATCTCGGTGATGTCGGCAGCGGCACGCTCATGAAGCTCGTCCTCAATCTTCCGCTGGCGGTGTACTGGCAGGCGCTCGCAGAGGGCGTCGCGCTGGGCCAGGCGGGCGGTCTGGATCTCAGGACCATGCTCGAGACGATCAACGACTCAGGCGGAGCGCTAGCGGCACTGTCGCACAAGGTCGACATGATCGCTGACGATCTGCCGAAAGTTGCATTCGACGTCGCGACGATGGAGAAAGACGTTCGCTCCATTCTCGCGATCGGCGATGCGGCCGGAATCGAAATGCCGGCAACCAAAGTGGCCCTTGATATCTATCATCAGGCCAACGCGGCCGGGCATGGTTCGGACGACGCCGTTGTCATCGTCCGCCGGCTGCTGGATTCTCTCGACCTGCCGCGGAAGAACGACGGTTGATCGACGCCCCCGACCACGCGCCGCTGTGCGCGGCGCCGGATCCGGCGCCCAGACCACCGCGCGAGAAACTGCCGCGTGGGTCCTGCGACAGTCATATGCATATCTGCGGCCCCGCAGCGGACTTCGGCTACTCGAAGGACCGAATTTACACTCCGCCGGATGCGCTGCTGCCGGATTATCTGCGTCTCTGCGAGACGCTGGGTCTCGAGCGAGTCGTGTTCGTTCAGCCGAGCATCTACGGGACCGATAATTCGGCGATGCTGAGTGCGATGCGATCGTGCCCGCTCGCCAATCGTGGCGTCGCGGTCGTTGGGTCAGACGTGAAGGACGAGGAACTGGATGAACTCCACGCAGCCGGCGTTCGCGGCCTGCGATTCAATCTCGTCGATGTCGCGGACAAGACGGCAGCCTTACCACTGGAATCGCTCCACGAAATGGCAGATAGGATCAAGCGGCTCGGCTGGCACCTGGAATTGCTCGTCCACGTCGACGATCACCCCGGCCTGGACGAGATGCTCGGCGATCTCGACGTCGACATCGTCGTCGGTCATCTCGGTTACTATGCCCCGGACTGTACCGTCGACGATGAAGGTTTTCGAGCGCTGTTACGTCTCATGCAGAGCGGACGCTGCTGGACCAAACTGACGGGTCCATACCGAATCTCGTCCGGCGATCTCCCGTATTCGGGTACGTCCGAATTCGCACAACGGTTGGTGCAGGCGGCGCCCGAGCGTGTACTCTGGGGCTCGGACTGGCCGCACGTCATGGTGAGGAAAGCGATGCCGAACGACGGCGATCTTCTCAACCTGCTGTTCGACTGGGTACCGGACGCCGATCTCCGGCGCGGAATCCTCGTCACCAATCCCGCAACGCTTTACGAGTTCTGATAATCCCAGAGAGATTTCATGTCACAAGCCAGCTTCCAAGGCGTATTGGCTCCGGTACTCACGCCATTCCGCCCCGACTACGAGATCAACAGCGAGGCATTCCTGACGCACTGCCGCTGGCTCCTCGATCAGGGCGCTGATGGTCTGGCCGTATTCGGGACGACGAGCGAAGCCAACTCGCTCGGCCTCGACGAGCGCGTCGACCTGCTCGACTACCTGATCGACAACGGCATCACTCCCGACAGGCTGATGCCGGGGACCGGGACCTGTGCTCTGACCGATACGGTTCGCCTGACGCGCCACGCGGTCGATCACGGCTGCGGGGGCGTTCTGGTGCTGCCGCCGTTTTACTACAAAGGCGTCAGCGACGACGGCTTGTACGCAAGTTATGCCGAGATCATCGAGCGTGTCGGCAGCGATGCATTGAAGCTCTATCTCTACCACATTCCTCCCATTGCTCAGGTGGGGATCTCGCTCGATCTCATCGGTCGCCTGTTGGCGACTTATCCCGACACGATTGCCGGGCTCAAGGACAGCTCTGGCGATTGGAAGAACACACTCGCGATTCTGAACGAGTATCCGGAGCTTGCGACATTCTGCGGCTCGGAAAGATTCCTCCTCGACACGCTTCGCAATGGCGGCGCCGGCACGATTACGGCCAGCGGCAACGTCAATCCTGCCGGCATAAAAAAGGTTTACGACAACTGGGAGGGCGCTGAAGCCGAGTCGCTTCAGGCCGGCATCACGAAACTGCGAGTCTGCTTCGAGGGCCGGCCGTTATTGTCAGCGCTCAAGGCGATCGCTGCCGATTTTTACTCTGACTCGAACTGGTCGATCATGCGGCCACCGCTGCGAGCACTCGAAAACGATGACGCTCGCGCCATCGTGAAGGAACTCGCGGAGATGGGGTTCCGTATGGGAGATACCGACCGAAATGCTTGAAGCCGACAGCGAAATTCTCGTCGATATCCGGGGCTTGAGCTTCAGCCGTGGTGACCGAAAGATCTTCGATGGTCTCGATATGGAGATACGGCGTGGCGAGGTCGCGGCAATCATGGGTCCGAGCGGAACCGGAAAAACGACGCTATTGCGTCTGATTACCGGCCAGCTCGTGCCTGATGAAGGCACTGTCACGCTGAACGGGCTCGTCGTCAAGGATCAGCCGCGTGACAAGCTGTTCGAGATGCGCCGAGAAATTGGCATGCTGTTTCAGCAAGGCGCGCTGCTGACCGATTTCGACGTCTACGAGAACGTCGCGTTCCCGCTTCGCGAACATACCAATCTGTCCGAGCGTTTATTGCGTCGCGTCGTACTGACGAAGCTGCACGCTGTGGGCCTGCGCGGAGCCGCGCGTCTTTATCCTTCCGAACTGTCCGGCGGCATGGCGCGCCGCGTCGCTCTCGCCCGCGCGATCGTCATGGATCCCGAGCTGCTCATCTACGATGAACCGTTCAGCGGGCTCGACCCGATCTCGCTGGGCGTCGTGCTGCGTCTGATACGGCAGATAAACGATGCGCTCGGGACTACGAGTATTATTGTCTCTCACGACGTCAAGGAAACCGCGACCGTCGCCGATCGCAGCTTCCTGATTTCCGACGGCAAGGTCGTCGCGTCCGGCAGCCCGCAACAACTTCGCGTCGACCGATCGGAGTTCGTTCGGCAATTCATCCTCGGTCTCGCGGATGGCCCGGTACCGTTCCACTACCCGGCACCGGATTATCGGGAGCAATTGCTCTCGCGCGAAGAATCATGACCGACTGGGTACGCGATCTGTCGTTCACTGCGCGCGGTGCGCTCACCACGCTCGGCGCGACGACGCTATTCCTCCTGGATCTGGTTTCCCGAATTCCACGGGTATTCGTGCGTCGATTCGGGCTCGTCGTCGCGCAAATTTACAACGCCGGAGCACTATCGCTGACGATCGTCATGGTATCGGGCTTTTTCGTCGGTATGGTGCTCGGGCTGCAGGGCTTCGATTCGCTGTCGCGTTTCGATGCGGAAGAATCGCTGGGTGCCGTCGCAGCGCTGTCGCTCTTTAAAGAACTCGGTCCGGTCATAACGGCGCTGCTGTTCGCCGGGCGAGCGGGCACGGCCATCGCCTCCGAAATCGGCCTCATGCGCGCTACGGACCAGCTGGTCGCAATGGAGATGATGGCCGTCGATCCCGTGAACCGGGTCATCGTGCCGCGATTTCTTGGCGGTATCATTGCGATGCCGCTTCTGGTTGCGATTTTCAACGGCATCGGAATCACGGGCACCTACCTCGTTGGCGTTAGCGTGATGGGTGTCGACTCGGGCGTCTTCTGGTCACAGCTGCATGCCAACGTCGATTTCGCCGACGTCGTCGAGGGGATCGTCAAGAGCTTGGTCTTCGGCGGGGTCGCCAGTCTTCTGGCGGTTTACGAAGGCTACACCTGTATTCCGTCCGCGGAAGGCGTAGGCCGCGCAACGACTCGTACTGTAGTGAGTACCGCTGTGAGCGTACTCATACTAGACTATCTGATAACTTCGGCGTTGATATAAGGATAAGGCCGATGAAACAATCTCGAACCGTCGAACTGGGTACCGGGCTTTTTGTCCTCCTCGGACTGTCCGCGCTGCTATTCCTTACCACCCAGACGAGCAACCTCGGCACCTATCTCAACAATGGCGGCTACAATGTCACCGCGCGCTTCAACAATGTCGGCGGACTCGCCGTCAGAGCTCCGGTGACGATGGCTGGCGTAACGATCGGCCGAGTCGAGAACATCGATTTCGATTCGCTCGACTTCAAGGCCGTCGTCCGGCTGCGGATATCCCCGGAGTTCGACCAGATTCCCGAGGATTCCGATGCGAGCATTCTGACTGCCGGTCTGCTCGGCGGCCAGTACATCGGCCTCAATCCCGGCGGCTCGCCGGACAGCTTGCGCGAAGGCAGCGAGATCGAGTTTACGCAGTCGGCGATCGTCCTCGAAGATCTCGTCGGCCGTTTCCTGTTGCAGGCAGGTGAATGATGAGACCCAGACGGCAATTCCTGCGATCGGCTTTCGCGGCGATACTCACAGCGATCGGGCTGCAATCGCGTTCGTCCGCTCAAACGGAGTCACCCGAGGACGTCGTGCGCGGCGCCGCCGATCTCGCACTCGAGGCGCTCGAAGAACGCAGAGAGTATTTCGAGGCGAACCAACAGGAACTCAGGGAACTCGTTAACTCGATCTTCCTGCCCAGGTTCGACCGAAGCTATGCGGCCTATCTGGTCCTCGGGCGCCATGGCCGGACAACCAGCGCCGACGATCGCGCGCGCTTCACCGTGGCACTTTATGACTACATACTCAACCGTTATTCGCACGGCCTGCTGTCGTTCACCTCGGACCGGCTGCAGATTCTTCCTTTTCAGGGTGCCCGGGGCGATGATCGCGCCACGGTTCGTACCTTCGTAATTCTCGACGACGGCCGCCGAATTCCCGTGAACTACGATCTTCGCCTGAGCGATGCCGGCTGGCGTGTATACGACATTGCGATCGACGGAATTTCTTATCTGCGAAATCTTCGCAGCCAGCTGGGTGCGGAGATAGAACAGAACGGCATCGAAAGCGTCATCGCAAGACTGGAATCCGAGAGTTCTGCTGAGAACGATGCGC
>JAHEKF010000126.1:0-1562 GCA_024638465.1 Rhodospirillaceae bacterium
GTGGAAAGAAGCGCGTCGAGCTCGGCACTGAAAGCGTCTATCGAGAAATCGCCTCCGCCTGGACCCCAGGGGCCACCAAAGCCCGCCTGGCTTGTACCGAACGGAACAGCATTGACGGAAACGGCAAGCGGAGCTGCTCCGAAATTGCTCGCAGCCACGAAAGTGCCGTCGTTGAGAATATCCGAATCTCCGGTGACTACGGCTTCGGTAAACGTCGCGCCGGCACCCGAAGGCAATATAACAATGCTCAGGCTCAGCTCGGTAACCTGGACATCGTCCTTGGCACGCACCTCGAAGTTGAACACGCCCTCGGCTGTCGCGGTACCGCTTATTTGACCGGCCGGGCTAAGCGCAAGCCCCGGTGGCAGCGACGTTCCCGGCACTACAGACCAGGTGACCGGCGTGCCATTGCCGCCGCTCGTGCTCAGCGTTTGCGCGTACGAGCTGGCGACCATGCCATCGACCAGCGGGGTCGGATCGATAACCAGCGGCGGCACCGACGGTGCAAGAATTACGACCGGCTCCGGCTCCGTCTCGCCTTCGGCCACGCTCTCGGTATCGACAGCCTGCGGTGCTACGGATTGAGACAGATTGAGTTCTTCAAGCGCGTCAATGGTCTCCGGATCACCCGGTGGAATTGGATTGCCAAATTCGTCTTCGGCATTTGGGTCCGGTACGACCCGCACCGTCACCACAACGTTATCGTCCGGCGGAATGTAGAACGTCGGAGCCTCCGGATCCAGGAGGCTACCCGATACATCGGGCGTCAGCTCGCTCACGAGCTGCTCCTGCAGGACAGTCTCGACCAGCTCACAGCCCTCGACGGACGGGACTGTGTAGGTCCGGTAGACCATTACCTGGAACAGGAAACCGTCGGGCGGGCTTTCCAGGTCGAGGTTCAGGCTGTAGGCCGCCGTCGCGTTACCGGTATTCTCGACCACGACCGACGTCTCGACGATCGAGCTGTTGAAGATCGCGGGATTGAAAATGGCCGGATTGAAAATAGCCGGATTTGCGACACCCACATTGAAGATCGCCGGATTAAATATTGCCGGATTGAAGATCGCCGGGTTGAAAATAGCCGGGTTGAAAATAGCTGGATTGAAAATAGCCGGGTTGAAGATCGCCGGGTTGAATATGGCGGGATTAAAAATCGCCGGGTTCAGCAGCGCCAGTTGTTCCAGCGCGGCCTGCGCAAACTCGGCGTCTTCGGGATTGTTGAAGATCGCCGGGTTGAAGATCGCCGGGTTGTAGATACCGATGTCACCAGTACCGAGCAGCGCAGCATTGAATATGGCCGGGTTGAAAATAGCCGGGTTGAAGATCGCCGGTGTATAGACTTCTTCGGCGAGAATATTACCTTCCTCGGGCGACGGTGCCGACGGATCCGCGTTGATGCGCGTCCGGGCGGTCAGACCATTCGATACTGGCGTGCCGCTCGCGTCGATCTCGAATACCCTTACGTCCACCGACGCGGATGGGTCACTGGAGCTCACGTAAATTGTCTTGGCGATGCTCGAATTCCGCTCTACGACTTCGTCAGTCTGCGTCTGTGACGCGAA
>JAHEKF010000126.1:1662-4024 GCA_024638465.1 Rhodospirillaceae bacterium
CGGTCGAAAACCTCTGAGACGTCCCCGCGGAAATCGTAGTACAGCAGGAATATTTGCTCACGGCTGTATTCGAGCGCCGGCATCAGCTGGTGACCGGGCACCTCTGGTTCGTCGATCGGCAATGGAAACGTCCAGTTGATCCCGTCATTCGACGTCGTAAGCACGATACGACCGTCGCCGCCGACTTCGTCGAAGTCGGGCACGGCCAGGCCGCGCGTCGTCCACGCGACATAGGACCGACCCGTAGCGTCGTACGTCATCGTGGGATATCCGGTGCTGCGGAACGAGAACTCGGTGGTGCCCTGCTCGAACGGGAAGTAGTTCGGTCCACTGATGGCCAGCGGCTCCGAGAAGGTCTGGCCAAAATCGTCCGAATGGCTGACCATGATTGCGTTCGGATTCATGCCGCTGAGCAGCCCGTCGGAGCCGTCGCCAAGAAGGTCATCACAGCTCCCGGGCCCGCTCTTGCCCTGGTTGTAATCGCGGAGGATCTTGCGAAGTTCGTTGCCCCTCTGCTTGTCGCTTTTCTTCGGCTTCGAACCGGGCGGATGCTGGACCAGCCAGGCCTCCGCATCATCCATGACATCAACGATGTCGCCACGATCCGCGCCGCTCAACCCGTTTAGCCATGCGGACAGCAACTGCCGCAGTACGAGCCACGGTGTGCCTCCTTTGTCATCATCGCCCGGAAACAGGGCCGCTGCGTCGCCACTCTCATAGGTGATGCCGCCTATCTCAATGTCGTTAACAGGCCACGCGTCAGCATCGTTCCGCCAAAAGTCTTCATCACGCGTGCAATTCAGCGTCGCGTTTTCAAACTGCCGCCATACAACCTGTACCCGGCCAGAGGACGGGTCTACTGCAACATAGGCACCCTGGTTGATTGTCCCGGGTGACGACAGTTCGACTGGCTCTTCGAGAAAGCTCGCACCACAGTCCTCGGAGCGTGAGAACATGATCTGCGAGCTGGTTGCGGCACCGCCCTCGCCCTGGATTCGGGCATAGGCGACGTACAGGTTGCCGCATTCAACCGTCTGACTGATCGGACCGTTGTCGGTTTGCACCTCGATGATCCGGGTTCCTGCATTGCGAGGCTTGTCTACAGCGATCCACGGCTTGTCGATGAAGCTCAAACCGTCGTCATTCTGGTCAAACAAGGCGGTTCGAACGTACTTGATGGTGTCGCCACGTTCATCATTGTTGAGATCGATATACGTCGCGACAAACCCCGCGCTCGGCGGATTGTCGCTGCGTGTAAAGGCGATGCCGCTGTAATAGAAGAGACCGTGGGTTCCAGGCCGTATAACCGGATCGGCGGACGCTTCGTATCCGCCCGGCACAGCGGTCTTCAGCGGTGACGCCAGACCCTCGGCCGACGTGTCCTGTGGATAACCGGGCAGTAAGGTTGACGTCCAGCGGCCCCCGCCGTCGTAGGAGAAGTAGGACGAGATCCACGAATCGCCGGTCGTCCTGCCTTCGGGAAGTCCGGGCAGGTCGACAGTACGATAGTCATTCGACCCGCCCATCAGGTGGAGTTCATTGCGCGTACTGACGCCGATCGTCGGCTCGTTCTGGCGCTGCAGGAACGGGTCGCCACCGGGCCACTCGGTGCCCGAAACCATGTTGACGTTTTGCCCCGATATCAACGAGGTGCCCTGGGCGAGCGCCCCTACACTGAGGGACAGTAACAGAGGAACAGACAGACACGCGGCGCACCGCACTACACGATCGGACATCGGAACCCCCCCGGATTCGCGATCGAACGGCGTTCGTTCGATTCCTGTTTTACTTATTGATTATTGGTCCATTCTAGCAGATACGCTGGCATCGAGATGTTGCAGTGGAGGCCTCGAAAGGCAAGAGAATCGCGAGGCGCCGGAATTCGTGTCGAATTTACTTGCTTACTAATTCCGGGAGGCGGGCCCCGCGGCACAGCGGACCGGGCGCCTGCTACAGGATGTGCAGCACGACCCGGCGGTTTTTCGCCCGGCCCTCCGCTGTGCCGTTGTCGACGAGCGCCCCCTAAACCGATTCGAGCCCAGGGCCGACCGGCGTCCGAACCTCGTCCAGGGCGCCCCACGTGGTCCGCATTGCGAATCAAGTTATTAGATTTGTTTATTGATTTGTTAATTTTTTTTAGTTTGATTAATTAATAGCGGCCTCTTATCGTCTTTCGGTCAGCCGAGAGAACGCCTTCCGGCTGCGACTAACTCAAGAGCGAGGAGACGTTAATGAGCGGCTTTTTTCGACAAGCAAGGCGCTGGGCCGTCTTGTTGGCAGCCATTGCCTGCCTGGGCATTGCGAATGCCTCCGAGAGCGACCTGCGCGAGACGCTTTTCGCGCAGACGGATGAGGCCCTCAA
>JAHEKF010000062.1 GCA_024638465.1 Rhodospirillaceae bacterium
GCCGAAGTCCGATTATATCGACGTCCATGGGAACATCTTTTTTGATCTCGATGACGGACTGCACCTCGAAGAAGATGCTGATAACAACATCGTTACAGGGAACCTGTTCTATAACGTCGCGAACAGCGCACAATCGCGGCGCGGCGCTGTCGAACTGAACGGCGCGACGGACTCGTTGAGCGTCTTCGAGCAGAATCTCATTATCAACGCCAATACCTATATGCGGACTGGCGATCACAGAGGCTTCATGAACGTGCGCTACAACACTTTCGTGAATGCCGGCAGCCCCGCTATTGTCGGCGGCGGGTTCAGGCAAGGCTCGAAGGTAGGCCTGAACGCTTACTACAATACCGAGCGCTATGATGGCCGCGGAGATATCGGGCAGGATCTCGTGAATATGTCGGGAGGTCCGCCTCAGGCCGGGCATTATTGCGTTGGCCTCAAGATGCATACGAATCCGCGACCCGAGAACCAGCAATGTACGCTGAGCGATGCTTCAGCCGAGAACTGCGCCTGCTTCGAAGACATTCCGATTCAACGGCGACCCAAAGCGCCGCAGCTCACGCTACGCGCCAATTAATCCTCTACTGCTTTTGTAACGTGATTGCTGGCGGGCGGAAACACGCCAGAATTCCGAACCGCGCCACGGATTGCTCTCCCTAGCGGCTGATATACTCTCGCGAGTAACTCAGAAGCACGGCCATTCAGAGCCGAAAAATCGCCTTTCGACGCTCGAACAACAGCGGGAAACCGGAAATGCAGGGAGAGACCTCCGAGACGCCTCGTGAGCATGTATTCGTCGTCGGTCTGCCGCGCACCGGCACGAAGCTGATCGTCGATATCCTGCATCAATCACCGGACGATCGATTCAAGATCAGCCCGGAAAATTTCTATTTGGGGCACTTCGTTCGTCCGGGGGTACGCGAGCAACTGTCCGGCTTCGGTGATCTCGAGGATGACCGTAACCTCGACAAGCTGCTGGACGCGATGTACTCGGGACGGTTCAGGGGAACCTACTGGGAACGACTCCAGACCGGAAACCTGGGGATTCCCAGGGAAGTGCTGGCTCAATCTTTGCGTTCTTCCGATCGAAGTCAGCGCGCGATCTACGAGTCGCTGATAACAGGATACCCGGATCTCTCTCCCAAAACCGTTGTCGGCGACAAGAATCCTGGCCACCTCTATCACGTGCCCCAGATCCTCGAATGGTTTCCCGAGGCAAAAATTATTCATATGTTCCGCGATCCACGTGCGATCTTCGTCTCGGAGTGGCGCAAGCGGACCGCTGGCGACGCGAACGCGCTATGGCGCGCCCTTCATACGCTCGCGATCGTAGTACATGTCACCGTGACCTGGCTGCACGCAGTTCGGCTGCATGAGAAATACACGCGTGTGTATCCGAATAACTACTATTTGCTGAAGTTCGAGGATCTTGTCTCGGACTCCGAGAAAAGCGTCAGGGATCTATGCGCGTACCTGGACATTCATCTCGACACCGACGCAATCGTCCCGCGCCGCTACGATTCGAGTCTGGCAGACGGAAGCTCACGATCGGGCGGCTTCGACGAAGGCACCCTGACGCGATGGCGCGATCACATTCGTCCATGGATGAACCAATGGTTCCTGCTCTGCGGGCGAAACAAACTGAGCCGATTCGGTTACAGCTAGACCCATACCCGGAACCGGGCTTGGTGCCGTACTCGTTCCAGCCAGAGATAAGCCCACGGTACTACGGCGCGGTCCGATTGGCACCACGACGCTGAAGGTATCTCGACAGCATGTCGGACACGCGCTGCGCCTGATTCGCGTTGTTCAGGAGATCATTGGTCTCGTTGATGTCATTGGCGAGATTGAACAGGCCGCGTGGCGTCGACGCGTCGTCGAGAATCAGCTTCCAGGACCCCTCACGGTAGGCCCAGAAATAGTCGCCGCGATCTGCCTGCATGATGATGTGATCTCGAACTGGCGATGAATCGCTGCGCTGACCTCGCAGCACCGGGAGAATGTCGAAGCTGTCCATACCCTGGTCCTGCGGCAGAGTTTGGCCTGTCAATGCGGCAACGGTCGCCATGAGATCCTGAACCCCAACGAGTTGATGTCTGACGGTTCCAGGAGGTATATGCGAACCACCCGACGATCCGTCTCCCCATCGCGCCACGAACGGTACACGGTGACCACCCTCCCAGATCTGGCCTTTCTGTCCGCGCAAGCCTCCAACCGAGTCGTGCCCCTGCTCGAGTTCTTTCGTCAACCCACCGTTGTCGCTTGTAAAAACTATCAGCGTGTTGTCGTCCAGACCTCTTTGCTCCAGCGCTTCGACGAGGAGACCCAGCACAACGTCGATCTCGTACAGCATATCGGTATGGAACGTGATGGTCTGGTTGCGAACCGGCTGGCCGAGCAGCGTCGACGGCGGCGTGTAGGGCCCGTGAGCCGACTGGGAGTTGTAATAAAGAAAGAACGGCGTGTTCTGTCCGCTGGCGAGATTATCCCGATGGTGGCGATCGATGAAGTCGATGGCTTCCTGCGCGAAATCTTCGCCTACTTCCCGGCTGTGGTAGTCCGGCAGGCCCAGTCCCGGATTATCGATAACGCTGCCGGAATGTCCGCCGCGCTCCCAAAGGATCATGTCGTTCGCGTTCCCGACGAGACGATCGTTGCGGAAATAGGCGTAGGGCGAATTCTGGATACCGCGTAGCAGCATGAAAGCGTAATCGAACCCGTAGTCGAGCGGCCCTTCCCTGAAACGCCTCGAAAAATCGACAACGTCTTCGGGATCTCTGGATTTGGCGAAAGAATTCGAGTTCTTCGCATAGAAATGCGCACCGAGATGTAACTTGCCGATAAAAGCCGTCTCATAGCCCGCCTGCTGGAGGACGTTGCCGAGCGACCATTGACCCGGACGTAGCTGCGAGCCGCCGCGATAGTTCCACGCACCCCACGGCTCTTCACCACGCCATTGATAATTTCCGGTGATCGCGCTGTAGCGCGATGGCGCACATTTAGCCGCGGACGTATGGGCGTCGGTAAAGTACATTCCATTGCTGGCCAACCGATCGATGTTTGGCGTCGGAATCAGCGACTGCGAGTTATATAGCGTCGTGTCTCCCCAGCCCATATCGTCGGCGAGAAATACCAGGACGTTCGGCGCCCCCTCCGGCGGCGAACCCCCGCCGCCACCACCACCGTCGGTAATCGTGAACGATGCGCTCACGATCTGGCTGTCCTGGTAGCCACTTAATAGTGCGATAGCTCTGACTGTAGCCGTGCTGGTGAGCTCGAACGGACCCGTGTACCGGCTCGAGAAAGCACTGGGCGTGGTTCCGTCAAGCGTGTAATAAAGATTCGCGCTGGAGTTGCTGTTCGACAGTGATACCGTCACTGAATCGACGAATGTCCCGCCGTTCGGCAAAAACGTCGGAGCGGGTAAAGTTGAAGGCGGCGAGCCGCCACCATCGCCCCTCGGGCTCTCATTGGGACCCAGACCCGTCGGCGTTGCGCCCGAACTGCGCGCAAGCACGACCTTGTCGATAATGACGCCATCTTCACGCATCCAGATAGATAACGAATGCACGCCGGCGCTCGGCACATTGACGCGGACACTGCCCGCCCAATCGAGACCGCCCTTGGGAACCGTCAATAAAGCTGCGGAGGCGCTGTTTGAGTTGAGGCCGACCCAAACCGAATCGGAATTCCAACCCGGACCGACGCCTCGGACCCAGACGTGATAGCGGCCTGACTGACTGAACTCGATCGGATAGTCGAGCTGTGGCGAGTTGGAATTCAGGTTTGAATTCACGGTCGTGCCGCTATCCGGACCCGCCTGCATGGTACCGTCGCCACTGAACCCCGAAAAGAAGTTCTGCATCCAGGAGCGGCCACCGCGATCGATGCTGTTGTCGGGATGCTCCGCTTCGATGACGACCTGCCCCGATGCGTCGGGCTGGAATGCACCGCTTCCACCACCGCCGCCCGCCGGGGTGATGTTGAAAGCGGCACTAACGACAGGGCTGTCTGCGTAGCCCGCCAGGATGGCGATTGCCCGGACCGTCGTTGTTGACGTCAGAATGAACCCGCCGGGGCTGTAAGGCTGTGACGAGGACGTCGGCGTCGAGCCGTCAAGCGTGTAATAGATGCTCGCACTCGGATTGCTGTTACTGAGCGTTACCGTAACTGAATCGACAAAGCTACCGCCGTTCGGCGAGAAACCAGGCGCAGAGAGTACCGGCGGATTCGTCGATCCGTCTCTAGAGCTTTCGGGAGGGCCAACTCCGGACACGGTATCCGTACCGTCACGTGTCAGCAGTAGCTTGTCGATGGTACTGCCGTCTTCACGCATCCAGACCGATAGCGTTTGTTCGCCGGAGCTCGGGAACGTGATTCTGGAGCTGCGAACCCAGCCGAATGCACCTTTCGGTATCGTGAGCTTGACTGCCGCTGACGAATCCGAATTGGCACCGATCCAGATCGAGTCGCCATTCCAGTTCGGACCGACACCGCGAACCCAGACGAAATAGCGTCCTGATTGATCGAGATCTACCGTGTAGTTAACTTGCGGCGCAGTTGCGTTCAGACTTGAATTGACCGTCAGGCCATTATCGGGTGCCACCTGGATGGCACTCGCGCCGCTGAATCCTGGTTGAAAGCTCGGAGTCCAGCTGCGACCGTTACGTGGGATGTTAGCGTCGAAGTTCTCCGCTTCCATGACGACCTGGCCCGAAGCGTTAGGCTGGAAACCCGCCGCGTAACTGGCGACCGGCAACAACGCAAGTAAAGTGAAAGCGACTGCGAGAAGCTGACGAGCCGTTCCGATCGCAAGATCATGCGCAGTTGTCCGCCCTGGTTGAATCTTCCGTGGAAGCATGTCGCCCTTCTTTAGCGTGGCGTCCTGCAAAGTATAGTCTCAGCACCGAAGCGTTAACAAACTTCGCGCTTATCGTGCCGGATTTATTAGACATAAGAGGAAACGATGCCTGAAATCTCAGTGTCCGGCGTTCCTCAGACTAGCCGAAACGCGAGCGGGCGGGCGATTTATCAGGAACGAAGTCGGTAAATAACAGCGCGATCTTCAAGCTGCACGATTTCCGCCGCTTCCGACCCATCGAGTATGCCTTTCTGCGCCGGCCAGGAATCGTTAAATCCTCTAGTTACGAGAACGTATTCCACGCGTGCGCTTCTTAAATTCTCAATAAATTGAGACAAGTCCGGCGGACCGGCGCGCGTAACGACGGTAAGAACTCGCGCGGGATCGGTTTCGCGTCCGTCCAGCGGCCACCACAACCAGTCGACCGAAGTATCGGCAACCAGCTCGTGGATCTGACGATATGCAGATCCGTCACCGTTGGTTCTTACCGGAACTCGTTGCAGGTTCCTGCCGAATAGCGGGTAGTACCGTGTCGTACCCGGACCGAAAACCGTAACACGGGCGCCGTCCGGTATTACCTCGACACTGCGCCAGACGTTACCCGGCGTCCAGCCTACGATCTGGGGCGGCTGCGCGTAGATGTTCTCGTCGTTCTTCGATTGTTTGACCGGGTAATAGGCCGCGAGCAACAGGAATACCAGAATCGCGGCCGGCATCGGCCCGCAGCGTCGCCCGATAGCGAGCACTCTGATCGATCCGGGGACTCCCGGCAGTAACGCCCCGCCGACGAACACCGCGGCGATGAGCAATGGCACCGCGGTCAAAGGACTGTCGGGTGAGAAAGGTGAAATCCAACTCAGTGCCGCGACGAGAATGAAAAACCCGCGCCAAAAGGCCGGATTCTTCGCCGTGAATTCGGCCATGCAAACTGCAAGTGCCAGGCCGATGGAGAACGGCAGCAAAAGGAAACGACGTTCGATCACCATGCTACCGTTCATGTTGTTCGTGCTACCCGAGAACGGGAGAAACGGAAACGTAACAATGAAAACAAGACCGATTAACGCGACAGTGAACACGTTATTTCGCAGAGCTTTATCCGATTGCGCTTGCGTCGAATTGATCGCCCGCCTTCGCACGAGGACCAGAAAGTAGCCCAGAAGAGACAGAAGCAGTAGTCCCGGCCCCCAGTTTGGCCACCGGATAAATGTCGTCGAGTACTGTAAGAGCTCGTCGGGCGCAGCAATCAGCCAATACAGAAACTTCGTTCGAAATTGTTCCGCAGCCCCGAACGGTCCGACGAACGGGCCGATTTCAGCCGGAAACAGTGGGTTTCCGGCAATAATCCAGTTCTTCAAATACCAATACGACCCCGTGACCCACGAACAGATCGTGAATAGCGCCGCATTCGTAGCGATGTTTCTTCTGGAATCGAAGCGCGCTTCTTTTAAAACGATAAATAAGAGCAGAAGAATCGGAAGCAGAGCGAATGACACTTTGCTGCCGGCGGCAAAGCCCGCCAGAAGTCCGGCAAAACAAATTGACGGCCGGTGCACAACCGGCAAATCGGTTCTTACGCTCGTCAGCGCAATCGCGATGGCGCAAAGACCGGTCGCCGTTCCGGCTAGATCGACACCGGTAAAGTAAAAACTCTGGCGCGCGATCACGACAGAGCTGAGTAACAAAGCGCAACCGAGCAACGCAGTGACAGGGCTCGCGCCCAAGGCGCGGCAAATGCCGGCGACACCGGCCGCGGAAAGACCGAGCCAGTAAAGCCCCGCGAGACTCGCATACGCATCAGTATGAAATGGCAGCACGAACCATAACGACAAAGCCTCCGCATTGTGGGGGTAATAAGATTGATATTGGAAAGGCGCCAGAGACAGCCGTTGATCCTGAAGCCAGTGCGCTACCAGCGTTGCGTGGTAAGCGAGATCATCGGAGCCGAAATTCGTTCCGTCGAACGCAGCACGAACGGCGAGGCTACCGCCGAACGCCGCGATCAGACCGAGAGCCACGATGGTCTCCAGGTCGGCGCGTTTCACTCGCGGCTTATCGGAATGCGAGATGTCAGCCGCGGGTCCTGATCGCCAGTCGCCACGAAGCTTGAAGGCGAGCAGAGTTGCAATCACGAACGAAGTGCCGACGACTAATTCTGCTTTGAGCGCACCCAAGCCGCCAAAGACGAGAATCAGCAGCAGGATGACGACCGTATAGCTCGAGAAGCCTACGAGTCTTCGCTGCCATGACTCGACGTCGGAGAAAAAAAAGTTCGCCAGCGCCCAGCTGATATAGACGACAGAAATGTTCCCGAGGACGAACAATAGATGCTGCATATACCGATTTCTGCTCTTTGCAGACCGAGCACGCCGGTCGAATCATCAGGCACGATTATGAACAAGCTACCCGGAAGCGGCCAGTCTATCGCGACTGCAGGATTCACTCCGCGGCGTCGATATAGAAAGGGGCTAGGACGCAGCCTCACACGAACCGCGGCGAAACTGGATTGGCGATACTCGCGCAAGAAAAAGGGGCGACCAGGTCGCCCCTTGGAGATGCCCTCGTGGTTTCAGGGGAGTGGGTTGGGGGTCAGGTTCACTCGGGCAGGATGACGCTGTCGATGACGTGGATGACGCCGTTGCTCGCCATGATGTCGGTCGAGACCACATTGGCATCGTCGACCATGACGGTTGCGCCGTCGACCGAGATCGACACGGACTGGCCGTTGACCGTCTGCGCCTCGTCGAGGCTGACGACCTGCTCGGCCATTACCGACCCTGCCACTACGTGGTATGTCAGGATCGCGGTCAGCTGATCTTTGTTCTCGGGCATCAGCAGGCTCTCGACCGTGCCTTCGGGAAGCTTCGCGAACGCGTCGTCAGTGGGCGCGAACACTGTGAACGGGCCTTCGCCCTGCAGTGTCTCGACCAGACCAGCGGCTTCCAGAGCGGCCGCAAGCGTGCCGAAGCTGCCGGCTTCTACGGCAACGTCGACGATATTCTTCTCATGGTGCTGGCTATTGGCCATGCCGAAAGCGAGAATCGAAACAATAGCGACCAAAGCGCCGCTTATCCGGGTTTTCATCTGCGTAAACTCCTGGGGGTTAAAATGGGTACACAATGAGATTCGTTGCCAAGGTGAAAACGGATTCAAAACCGTTGCTTTTTTTCGATCGCGCCGAAGTCGCTTGACAGAGCCGGCTGCGTGGCCGATAAGTCCCGACATGGATAGCGAGCGAAACGAATGTCCGAACCCAACCTGATGGCCGCCGAGTTGCTCGAGACGAGTGCTGCCGGCTACGCGGCAGCCGCTGCTCGAGAACTGCTCGCGAGGAATGATTCGCTGCGCACTCGTTATGGTTCCGCTGCTGTCGCGACGTGGCGCTCACATTTTACGCAGCGATTACTGGAGCTGGCGGCTGCCCTCAGAATGAGCGAGCCGGCACTATTCGCCAGGCGCGTCGTATGGCAGCAGAAAGCCTTCGCGGTCAGAGGATCCGGCAGCAACGATCTGGCGCTCGGGCTGCGTACGCTGAAGGACACGCTCGTGGCCGAGCTGCCCGAGAACACGCGAGATTCGGTCGCCGCCTATTTGCAGTCCGGAATCGATGTTCTTGACGAGGAGCTCGAGGCCGATTCGTCCGGACTGGACCCGGCCGACGTCCACGGTGCACTGGCGCTCCAGTATCTCGTCGCCTGCCTCGAAGGTGATGTCAGGCACGCGGTGCAGCTGGTTCTGGACGCGTCGAATGGCGGTATGACTATAGAAGCGCTGTACGTAGAGGTGCTGTTCCCGGCACAGCAGGAAATCGGTCGCATGTGGCATGCTGGCGAGGCAACCGTGGCAGAGGAGCGCGTCGTTTCCGACACCACGCGGCGCGCCATGACGCTCCTGTGTCATCAGCAATCTTCGACCGAAAGCATCGGGACAACCGTTGTCGCAGCATCTGTCGCCCGAGACGCCCACGATATCGGCATTCGCGCCGTGGCCGATTTGTTTCAAGTCGCCGGATGGCGTGCCATTTCATTGGGGTCCGACGTCCCATCTGCCGAGATTGGCAACGCCGTGAAGATCTTCGACGCCGATCTGGTCGTGCTGGCGGCCACACTCACCACGCACCTGAAAAAGCTTCAAGAGACCATTGAATCCATCCGCGCCGTCAGCGGAGATGACGTCAAAATTCTCGTCGGCGGGCATGTCTTTATTGATGCACCCGAGCTTTGGAAGAATACCGGCGCAGATGCCTATGCAGCGGATGCAGCAGAAGCTGTCGCTCGCGGCGCCGAGTTGTTGGGGCTGCCGAAATCCGATTAGGCGTCGCCGTTATCTGAAGGCTGCGCCGAAAAATATACTGCCGCATCGCGCTCGACCGCAGTCCGTAGTGACGCCGGAAGCGGCTCGTCGATCCGTAGCGCCGACAGGTGCAATGCCGCAGCCGCGAATTCGAACGCAGTCTCATCCACGTTCGTCCCTTTTTCGAGTAACGACTCAAGTTCCTCCCGCTCATCCTCAGTGAGTGCTTGGGTCGCGCGCCGCACGAGAAGATCCTGTAGCCGTCCGGAACTCATCCGCCGCCTCCCCCGTCGGTCCCACCGGCGGCGCCCTGCTCCATCAGCTGCCTGACGCGAGAAAGACCGCGGCGCATGTGCGTTTTGACCGTGCCCAGCGGTTTACCCGTTGCAGTCGCAATTTCAGAATGAGTCATTCCCTGCACGACACCCATCAACAGTATTTGCTGCTGACCTTCCTCCAGTTGCGCGACGGCTCTCGCCGCAATCGCTGCCTCGGCCGAAACCATGCCCTGATCGGCGACCGGCTCCGTGAAATCGAGCATCAGCGTCTCGTCGAACTCTTCAGTGCGCGGTCTGCGCTCGCTGGCACGCAAGCGATCGATCATTCGCCGGCGCGCGATGGTCGTAATGAAGACCGCCTCTGTACCGGCAGATGGCTTGTAGCGGCCCGCGGATTTCCAGAGTTCCAGAAAGATCTCCTGCGTCGCGTCCTCAGCATCGGCTGCGTTGTTCGACCAGCGCCTGGCAGCCGACCAGACGAGCCCGCCATAGCGATCGATACATTCCGCCACGGCTGACTGATCGCCGGCTGCGATTCTCTCTAGTATCGATTCGCTCACGGTCGTCGTTTGGATTCTTTTTCTGCTGAAACGGACCGATATTGTACTGGCAGAGCGTGTTCGCGCCGGCATTCGGCCGGGTCCTGCCCCCGCTGCGGTGCCGCTCCGGGGGCTTATTTTTCGAAATTGAATCCATTTGCGCCCCGCCAGCGAATGGATGGGTGTATCAAAAAAATCATTGAGGGACTTAACGCCATGAAACATCCAATATTCCGCGCCGCCCTGATCGGCGCTGCGGCACTTGCTGTTACTGCCTGCGTCGGCGGCGACGCCACTGACCCCAGCCCCGCTCCGGAAGTCTCAACACTCCGGGTGGTTCATGCGTCAGCCGATTCGCCGAACGTCAACGTGGTTATCGACGGCGCCAATTTCGCCACAGACCTCCCTTTCAAGTCCGCTTCCGTGCTGTCGACGGTGTCGTCCGGCACGGCCACGGTCCAGGTCGACGGCATCGTGCCCGGCGGCACCGCAACCGTCATCGGACCCGTGGATATCACGCTCGAGGATCAAATGGAGTACAACGTGCTCGCGGTCGGTGGCCTCAGTGCAATCGAGCCCCTGATCGTTTCATCGCCCGCGGCGAGCAGCCTGGTGAATACGGTGCGCGCTCAGGTCGTACACGGCGCGGCCAATGCGCCGCAGGTCGACGTTTACGTCACGGCGCCAGGCGCCGATCTCGCGCAGTCGACCGCTCTGGGTAGCTTCTCATTTACAGAGAGCCTCGGGCCGGTCGAGATTCCATCCGGCGATTACCAGGTCCGCGTGACACTACCCGGCACACCCGGCGCCCCCGGAGCCGTCGTGTTCGATTCGGGTACGGTCGCCCTGCCGACGTCCAACATGCTGATCGTGGCTGTCGACAATACGACGCTTGGCGCCTCGCCGATCAGCCTGATCGCGACCGCCAACGGTGTGGGCACGCTGGAACTTCTCGACAAGGACACGCCGACGCAGTTCCGGGTTATTCACAACTCGCCCGATGCGCCGCCTGTCGACGTCATCGTCAACGACGACTTCGCGAATCCGCCGCTGCTGGAATCGGTACCATTTCCGATGTTCAGCGACTTCATCGAAGTCCCGGCAGATACCTATAACGTCAAGGTGACTGCCGAGAACAATCCCGGCGCCATTGTCATCGACGAGGATCTGCCACTCGCAGCCGGTCAGCAGTACTCCGTGTACGCGATCGACGTGCTCGCCAACATTGGCGCGTATGTGCTGATCGACGATCTCCGCTCGGTCGCGACCGAAGCGAAAGTGCGGATCGTGCACCTCTCTCCGGGCGCCGGACCGGTCGACATCTACGTTACCGACGTGGGCGCCGATATCACGAATCTGGAACCCGCGTTCGCAGGTGTCGAGTTCGAAGCCGAAACCGGCTACGTCAGCCTGGCGGAAGGCTCCTACGACGTCATCGTCACGGTCGCGGGAACGAAGACGATTGCCATCGGACCCGCAACTGTCGCGCTGGCGGCCGGCGAAGTCTACACCGCGGTAGCACGCGATGCGGCCGGAGGAGGCGCGCCGTTCGGACTGATACTGCTTGATGCTTTCAACTAATTAAGAACGTCGAATGGAACTTCGGGGCGGTCTCGCCCCGAAGTTCCGCCGGGGGGGATTGTGCGTGAGCAAAATTATCTGGGTAAAAGTCGACGATCTGATGCAGCAAGGCTATTTCTATGCGTTGAGCGCACCGATGGGAGAGCAGTTCGCCGACGACTTCCGACCGGATTTGAGTCCCAGGCAGATGCTGAAAATGGGCGTATTCGGCGGCAAGTACCTGGCCGACTGCCGCGATGAGTTTCCTGCCGACTGGTACGAAGACGCCAAACTCAGTCCCGAGAATTCTGACCCGAAACTGAACTATTTCGGCGTGGCGGCTTCGTATTCTCCTTCGTGCCGGATCGAGAAAGG
Organism: Rhodospirillaceae bacterium; assembly: GCA_024638465.1. Taxonomy (GTDB): domain Bacteria; phylum Pseudomonadota; class Gammaproteobacteria; order Steroidobacterales; family Rariloculaceae; genus SMWC01. The sequence goes on from JAHEKF010000062.1 coordinate 11,907, forward strand.
CTGGATTCATCCGGACGACCCGCGCGGATGGTTCCAATGGTACTGCCGCTATTACCTTGGGCGCCGTCACGAGGACGACGCCCGGCAGATCGGACGCTGGCGCGAAATGCGGCACCAGGTTGGTCAGATCGAGAGAGACTGCAAGCGTGGCGACCTGAAATGCCGGCCGGAGCAACGGCAAGCGCTTTTGCACTGGGCTTACGACTCGAGAGAACTCTGACGCCAGGAGCCGGCCAGGATCCGGCAACGACAAGCCACCACTGCCACGGCATGATTATGTTAACCGGCGCTTGACTTTTACCATTATTGGGGTATTTTTCCCCAATAATGGAGATTGACCTCAAGGGATGCGCTGTCGCGGCCGGCCGCCGCGTACTGCGCTCCCTCGTCAGAATAATGATCAGGCACGGCGTCATGCATCGCGAATTCGTCGAACTCAGTAAGGAGATCTACGTCGAGATCGCGAGCCGTGACTACGGACTTCGCGGGCGCCCGACGAACGTGGCGCGCACCGCGCTGTTGACGGGCCTCGATCGCAAGGAAGTCACGCGACTGCGTAGCAGGCTCGAGCGACAAGAAGTCGCAGCGGTCGAGACGAACCACCGCCAGGATCGTATCTCGCGCGTCCTGTCGGGCTGGCATCAGAATCCCGATTACCTCGACGACGATCGCACCCCTCTCGTCATACCGCGCGAAGGCCCGGCGCCGAGTTTCGACGCACTCGTAAAAAGCTATGGCGGCGACGTTCCCGCCATTACGATCCTTCGCGAGTTGCAGCGGGTAGAGGCCGTTCGAGCCTCACGCGTCGGCGCCACGGACACCGTCACGGTGTTGCGCCGAAATTACAGGCTCGACACCGTCGCGCCCGAATCGTTACTGCGATCGGGCAGCGTTCTCGAAGACATCGGCACTACCGTCACACACAACCTTTACCGTGACGCCGACGAACCGAGCCGTTTCGAGGCACGCGCAAGTAACATCGCCCTCCCCTCGTCATCGATACCCGCATACGAAACGTTTGTCCGACAGGAAGGGCAGGAATTTCTCGAGCGTGTCGATGCATGGTTGAGCGAACACGAAGCCGCGGAGGGCGAAGCGCGGCAGGGCAAAACGCAGCGCGTAGGCGTTGGACTTTACTGGATACAGTCGGATCCCCCGGAGGTTTCGTAATGAAGAAGTCGCGCGCACCGCTTTCAGTTGCCTGCATCGCTGGCGCATTCACGAGCATCGCGCTCAGCGGCTGCGGCATCGACCAGGGTGGTGTGACGGCGCCGTCACCGGTCGCCGGTTCCGGCAGCTCCAGCCCGTTGCTTGTCGTCGGGCCGATAACGGGCTTTGGCAGCGTGCACGTCAATGGACTCACTTTGCAGACGGCGGCGGCGGACATACGCGTGGATGGGAATCCGGTTTCTGAATCGGCGCTCAGGGAAGGGCAGATCATTCGCGCCGTCGCCGCCGTCACCTCTACCTCTATCGATGCCGTCTCGATCGAATACCAGAGAAACCTCATCGGCCCGGTGCAGGCACTGGGTTCCGGGGGTACCCTCACCGTGCTGCGCCAGCAGGTCATTACCGATGCCCGCACGGTCTTTGGCGACGCGAACGGGACCGGATTGTCGGACATCGATATCTCGGGCAATGTCGAAGTCAGCGGCTACCGGCTTCCATCCGGCTCGATACGCGCGACCTACATCGGCGCCGCGGATCCGCTCGAACCGTTGACGGCCACAACGACGATCGACGCGATCGACCTGGCCGGACTGACGTTCGATCTCGACCAGTTGACCGTCGATTATTCGCAGACGCTCGTGCTCGACGTGCCGCTCGGGACGCCCGACATCGGGCTCGTGGTCGAAGTGCGCGGAACGGCGCTCAATGCCGACGGCGAGCTCGTCGCCGAGGAGATCCGCGTGTTACCGACCCGGCCCGGGAACGTGTCGACCGTCGATTTCACCGAGGACAGATTTTCACCGGTCCCCGCTTCGGATGCGGCGACCCGTCGCGCGAATATCGTCGGCATCATCACTGCTGCAAGCCTGCCCTCTGCGATCACGCTCGGCGACATTGTGATCGCCGTCGATGCGCTGACGCGGATCGACAACGGTGTCATTGCCGACCTCGTTGCCGATCGGCTGGTGCGGATAGAGGGCGACATTACCAACACAGGAGACATTCAGGCGGACGTCATCGAGCTGCTTTAAACACGGCCCCCGAGGAACGGGGGAATCGATGACGCATATCAGCCAGGGAGAGGTAAGCAATGACAACTCGTACAACAGGGAAACTTAAGATCATTCATTCGCTGGTTGCGTCGGCGGCGCTGACGGCACTCGCGGGCTGTGCGGGTTCCGGGGGCGATAGCCCTGCCGACGACCCGACGGGCGGCGATCCTTCGGCGAACACGTTGCTGAAGACGCCGACGGAACAGCTGCAGCTCAAATCGAGTACGAGCTGCGAGGCCGTCACCGACTACGTCACCGACTCGATCGCGAACCTGATTCTGAATTCCGGCTTCATCGGTTGCGTCGATTGCGTGCGAACGGCAACCGGCTTGCCCCTCGTCGACGTCGCCGATGCAAACGTGCCCGTTCCGGCCGCGGCAGATGCCAGTATCAGCGCCGGCGATGGAGCGGGCTTCGCGGAGGTCACAGGTACCAACACCCAGGAAAGCGGCGTCGACGAACTCGACATTCTGGAAGCGGATGCGGCCGGTAACTTCTTCTTGATCGATGGACGCCATCTCGTCATTGCGAACGGCACGCCGCCGCAGGAGCTGCGCGAACTCGCGAATCTTAATCTCGGGCATATCGGCCAACCGCAGGGTCTGCTGCTCGACGAGACCAACTCGCGGCTCGTCGTCGTGTTGTCGGGGGACGGCCTGTTCTCGCCGGCCAATACCGCTCTCATCGCACCCGACATATGGATACCACCCGTCGTGAAACTGCTGTTTATCGACGTTGCCGATCCGGCGGATCCGGTCATTACGAGACGTCTTACACTCGACGGTTACCGGATTGCGGCGCGGCGAATCGACTCACGCGTTCACCTCGTCTCGCATTTCACGCCCGCGATGCCCGCGGCCATAACGGACAATCCGGAGCTCAGCGACCTGCGACGGCAGTATGTGAATGCTGTTGCCGGCGGACCCGGCGACGCCGATGCGCTCGAGCGGTCCATACGCGACACGGTCGCAACGCTGATCGCGGCTACCAGTGCTGCCGATTACGTTCCGTCGATCTGGCAGCAGCAAGGCGAAACCGATCCCGTGTTGCTGGAAGATCCCACCTGCGCCGACATCGCGACTCCCGACGTCAGCATGCCGTTCGCGCTGACGATGGTCACGAGTATCGACACCGATGGCTCGAACATCGGCCGTCTCGCAATCGCTAACAATGCCTGGAACGTCTACGCGAGCGAGGAGAATCTCTATCTCATGCAGCCGAGCTCGGGCTGGTGGTGGGACCGGCGCCAGTCGCAGCAAACCGCCATCTTTAAAGTCCGCATCGGCAGCGGCCTGCCCGCGTTCGTTTCGCTCGGGATGGTCGACGGCTGGGCCAACAGCAGTTATCAGTTCAGCGAGCACGATGGCTATCTGCGCGTCGCCACGAATCGCTGGGAGATCGATCCGGCTATCGACCGCTTTCTGCAGCACAACAATCTTTACGTGCTCGCCGACACGGCCGGCGCAACGATGGAAGTTGTCGGCTCGGTAGAGGAGTTCGGGATCGGCGAACGCATCTTCAGCGCGCGTTTTCTCGGCGACCGCGGCTATGTCGTGACCTTCAGGCAGATAGATCCGCTGTTCGCGTTCGACCTGTCCGATCCATTCAATCCGAGCCTCGAGGGAGAGCTCGAAATTCCGGGCGTCAGTACGTACATCCATCCGATCGAATCGAACTATCTGCTGACGATCGGCTTCGATGGCGACGACGGCGGTCTGAACAGACGTATCCGGCTGCAGCTCTTTGACGTCCAGGACCTCGCCGATCCGCGACTACTGCATTCCCACCTGCCCGAGTTCGACGTCGACGGCTTCGCCTGGACATCGGCGCTTCATGATCCGCATGCGTTCAACTACTTCGATAGCGCGGCCGTGCTCACGATCCCGGTTCAGTACCGGGCGAGCCGCCTTGACGATCACTTCTCCGGCTTTGCAGCGTTCAAGGTCGACACGCTGGCCGGATTCACCGAGCTTGGACGACTCGATCACAGCGATCTCGCCCGCAAGACCTATTGTCCCGACCCGGTTCTCGGTATCTCGGTCGTAATCTGCGACGACGGACAATATCTGGAATCCGCCAACCCGAGCCGCTCGGTCGCGGCTA
>JAHEKF010000063.1 GCA_024638465.1 Rhodospirillaceae bacterium
GCGTGACTATGTGTATAATCAGCGCCTTAAGTTAACATATTCCGGTAAAACTTGAGCAGAGCGAAGTCCACAAGCGCGGCCCAGCCGTTCTTCGTCCCTCGCGTCCGAGGCCTGCGGGAATCGGCACTGTGGCTGTCGGTTGGTTTCGCCGTCATCTTTTTTCTGGCGCTTGCGAGTTACCACGCAACGGATCCCGCTTTCAGCGTTGCCGGCGACAGTTCGACGGTCCAGAACCGAATGGGGCCTGCCGGTGCATGGTTCGCGGATTTGGCCTACCTGCTGTTCGGCCGTCCGGCGTATCTCTTCCCCGCGCTGGTCTTGCTGACCGGCGTCGTCGCGTTTCGTGGCCAGACCGATAGGGATCGCATGACGCATGCCGCAATCGCGTGGCGCGCGGCGGGCGCGATCCTGACCCTGGTTGCGAGCTGTGGGCTCGCCACTTTGCATTTTGGTGCGCCCGACCTGCGTGAGACCGCGGGCGGGATTCTCGGCCAGGTTGTTGGAGAAGGAACCGAGCAGTTGCTCGGGTTGCTCGGCGCGACGGTATTGTTACTCGTCATCTGGCTCGCGGCCGTGTCTCTCGCGACGGGCGTGTCCTGGCTTGCGGTCATGGACAAGCTCGGCCGGAGCGTTCTCACGGGAATCGCCGCGGGAGAAGTAGCTATCGGCCGCGCGCAGGTCTGGCTGGCGGGTCGCCGTGCCAGGCAACAGCGGCAGGCGCTTGTATCGAAAAGCCGCGCGAAAGCGAAACCCGAAGCGCCGAAAATCGAGCCGTCGTTCGAGCCGGTCGAGCCAAGCGCGCGGCTTGAACGCGAGCGGCAGGTGCCGTTGTTCGAGCCGCCGACATCGTCGGAGCTGCCGGCACTGGCACTTCTCGACGACCCGCCGCCGAAAGAAGGCGGCTACTCGACGGAAGCGCTCGAAGCAATGTCACGTCTGGTCGAGTTGAAGCTCGCCGACTTCGGCATCGAAGCCGAGGTCGTGTCCGTACATCCCGGACCCGTTGTTACGCGATTCGAGCTTAAGCCCGCTGCCGGTGTAAAGGTCAGCCAAATCACGAATCTTTCTAAAGATCTCGCGCGCTCCCTATCGACGGTAAGCGTCAGAGTCGTCGAGATCATTCCGGGCAAACCCTACGTTGGCCTCGAGATTCCGAACGAGGTCCGAGAACTCGTGGCACTCGGAGAGATCGTGAAATCTCGAGTCTACGACGACCTTAATTCGCCACTTACATTGGCGCTGGGCAAGGACATTGGCGGACAGCCGATCGTCGCGGACCTGGCGAAGATGCCGCATCTTCTGATCGCAGGAACGACGGGTTCAGGCAAATCCGTTGCTATCAATGCGATGGTACTTAGCTTGCTTTACAAGGCTTCCCCGGAACATGTGCGCGTCATCATGATCGATCCCAAGATGCTGGAGCTGTCGGTATACGAGGGAATTCCGCATCTGCTGGCGCCGGTCGTCACGAACATGAAAGAGGCGGCGAATGCATTGCGCTGGTGCGTCGCTGAAATGGAGCGCCGTTACACGCTCATGGCGTCACTCGGTGTGCGGCACTTATCGAGTTACAACCGTAAAGTTAGTGAGGCAATCGATAAAGGCAAACCGATTGCCGATCCCACGTTCGAGATTCCAGAGGGTAGCGACGAGGATGCTCCGCTACTCCAGCCCTTGCCCTTCATCGTCGTAGTGATCGATGAACTCGCCGACATGATGATGATGGTGGGCAAGAAGGTAGAGGAACTGATAGCCCGGCTCGCGCAGAAGGCCCGAGCTTCCGGAATTCACATGATCATCGCTACGCAACGTCCGTCGGTTGACGTCATCACGGGCCTCATCAAGGCGAATATACCGGCGCGTATAGCATTCCAGGTTTCCGCTCGGGTTGACTCGCGAACCATTCTCGATCAGATGGGTGCAGAGCAGCTGCTCGGCCACGGCGATATGCTGTTCCTTCCGCCCGGTACATCCGCGCCCACGCGTATTCATGGCGCGTTTGTTTCGGACAACGAGGTTCATTCGGTTGTGAATGATCTGCGCGGAACCGGCGAGCCAACGTTTATCGAAGAGATTCTGGCTGGCCCGGCCGGTGATGTTCCCGGAATCGATCCCGTTCCCGCACGCGAGTTGGACGGTGAGCAGGATCCGCTTTACGATCAGGCCGTGGCGATCGTGACGCAGTCAAGGAAAGCCTCGATCTCCAGCGTCCAGCGTCGCCTTAAGGTTGGATACAATCGCGCGGCGCGGATGGTAGAGACCATGGAGGAGGCCGGTATCGTTGGAAGTCTGCAGGCAAACGGGTCCAGAGAAGTTCTCGCACCGCCGCCGCCCGGCGACAGTTAGCTTGCGACTTATCATCTTGTTGTCTATCGCCGCAGTCTTCGTCGGCAATGCTGGCTACGGCCAGGATCCGTCAGTGCCACCCGCAGACCAGCATCTCGAACGCTTTCTTACACAAGCCATGACCTTGCAGGCGGAGTTCGAGCAGGAACTTCGTGGATCCGACGGAGAACTCGTAGAGGTCGCCACGGGACGTCTTTTTCTGCAGCGCCCGAACCAGTTCTTTTGGGAATATCGTGAGCCGCTTGAGCAGATTATTCTCGCCGATGGCGAGAATCTCTGGATTTACGACGTGGATCTGTCGCAGGCAACCGTTACGCCGTTGGACGAGCTTGCAGACGCTACCCCGGCGATGCTGCTGAGCGGCGATCTCAGCGTTCGCGATAGCTTTGAAGCGGTCGAATTCTTTACCGCGGAAGGTGAGGATTGGGTCAGGCTCTCTCCGACCGAGTCGGGCGCGGATTTCCGGTCGATCCTCATCGGCTTTCGTTCGGGTGAACTGGCGTCGCTCGAACTCCTGGACGCTCTCGATCAGGTGACGCGAATCGATTTCACGGACGTCGTAGAGAATGCCGCGTTGTCGGCCGACCTCTTCTCTTTCGACCCTCCGCGGGGAGTCGATGTAATCGGCGAACCGAGGTAACGTTTCGCGTGGTCGATCTCAGATACGTCTGGGTCTGGATGTTGTTCGGCTGGCTGCTCGTTGCCGGCATTATCGTCGCGAGCGTGGTTCCGGATCTGCGGATCGCAATGATGTCTACAGGAATGACGGACAAGGTCGCTCACAGCTTCAGCTATTTCTTGCTGATGTTTTGGTTCTCCGGGCTATATAAGCGCCGTTATCAAATGCTCGTGGCGGCGGGTGTTCTGGTTCTCGGAATGTTGCTCGAGACCATCCAGTGGCAGCTCCCGTACAGGATGTCCGATCCGGCGGATTTGCTTGCAAATCTGATCGGCGTAGTGACAGGATTCGTATTTGCGATTCTGCTATCCGCAGGGTGGTGTCGACGAATCGAGATGTTCCTGGGTTACCATGATTAGCTATGCTTGACTCAAGACTTCTTCGAAACGATCTCGATCACATCGCGCGTAATCTTGCACGACGAGGCTTTGTGCTGGACAGAAGCCTGTATCAAAAACTCGAATCCCACCGAAAACAACTACAAGTGGATGTCGAAGCGCTGCGGCAGGAGCGCAACGCGCGCTCGAAATCGATCGGCAAAGCGAAAGCGGCGGGTGATGATATTGAGCCATTGAAAGCTGAAGTTGGTGCCCTCGGCTCGCGTTTGGAAGGCGCGGAAAATCAGTTAGATGAGGTCCAGGCAGAGCTCGATGCGATGCTGGCGGGCTTGCCCAATATGCTTCACGAAACCGTCCCGGACGGAGCAGACGAAACGAGCAATGAGGAGCTTCGGCGTTGGGGCGAATTGCCGGACTTCAAATTTGCAGCACGGGATCATGTCGCGATCGGTGAGGAGCTTGGTCTCATCGATTTCGAGGCTGCGGCAAAAATCTCCGGAAGCCGATTTGTCGTGCTGCGCGACGGAATTGCGAGGCTTCATCGCGCCCTGATTCAATTTATGCTCGACATTCACGTCAACGAGCATGGATATCGGGAGGCCTATGTTCCCTATCTCGTCAACACGGATTCGTTATTCGGTACGGGTCAGTTGCCTAAGTTCGACGAAGACCTGTTCCAGGTTGCCGGCACTAGCGAGCTAAGAATGATTCCCACGGCCGAAGTTCCTCTAACCAATCTGGTGCGGGACACGATTCTCGAAGCGGACCAACTGCCGCTGCGCCTGACGGCGCACACCCCGTGCTTCCGTTCTGAGGCAGGGTCTTATGGTCAGGATACACGTGGAATGATTCGCCAACATCAGTTCGAGAAAGTTGAGTTGGTCCACATCGTTGCGCCCGATCAATCTTACGCCGCGCTTGAAGAGCTCGTCGGTAACGCGGAAATTATATTGCAACGCCTCGGGTTGGCCTATCGTGTCGTCATGCTTTGTAGCGGCGATACCGGCTTCGGCGCGGCAAAGACCTATGATATTGAAGTCTGGCTGCCGGGGCAGGGGCGCTATCGTGAAATTTCTTCCTGCAGTAATTGCGAAGCGTTCCAGGCCCGACGCATGCACGCGCGTTGGCGAAATCCCGAAACGGGAAAGCCGGAGCCTGTCCATACATTAAACGGTTCCGGAGTAGCGGCCGGGCGCGCGCTCATTGCCGTCCTGGAGAATTACCAACGCGAAGACGGCTCGGTAGCTGTGCCGGACGCGCTCAAACCGTATATGGGCGAAATCGAAACCCTGACCAAAACGTAGTTCTCTCAGAGCGCACTGATACGGACATTGCGGAACTTGACGATTCCGCTCCCGTATTGCAGTGCGATAGGCCCGCCCGCATAGGTGTCATCCTCAATATCGACGACGACGGTACCGTTGAGCTGAACAATCAAGCGCGACCCGTTCGCCGTGATGTTGAAGGTATTCCACTGCTCTGCTGCGTCAATTCGTGCGGTCGGAGCTGCGAAATTTACGATGCCGCCTGTACGATAAGTTTGATCCGGACGCTTATCGAAAATATTCACTTCATACGAATTCGTGGCACCCACGTCTGCACCGTCCGAGCAGCGAATAAAGATGCCGCTGTTTGCATCTGCATCGGTCCAGAACTCGAGTGAGAGTTCGAAATCGTCGTACGATTCGTTGCTCACGAGGAAGCCACTCTCGCCGCTACCCTCGACCGCGTTGCCCACGATCGTCCAGTCGGCCTCGCCAATCGCTGTCCAATTGTCGAGGGTTCTGCCGTCGAAAAGTGAAATCCAGTCTTGCTGTGCAGATCCAATATTGGGAAGCGCCGTTCCCGCAATGAGGTTAAGCGCTACGAAAGTGCCGGTGAAAAATTTCATGGCGTTCTCCCCATTTTTTATTCTGACTGGAGTACACATGATACCTCGATCCCTAATTCAACATAATATGATTTTCAGCGTGCCGTGAAATGTTTGTGAAGTTTATCTCGGAAGACGATCGTCGACCGGGCGACGATGGTGAACGAGGAAGGATCCTCGTCGCTGGAACCGAATATGGCCGCAAAAGGAATCGCGGATTGCGTCGCTACCCGTCGCTCGGAACGAATTCGAGGCATCGCTTTAGCGCGCGTTCTCGTTACGGTAGCGATCATAGCCGTCGTGGGTACCGTCGCGCTGCCCATTTCTCGAGGCTACCTGGATTCGACGCATACGGCGCAAGCCGTATCTGACCTTGGAGCGATCGAAATTGCGATATCGCGATACAAAGCGCGGAACAAAGGAATGTTGCCGGCTAGTCTCGATGAGTTGCGAGTTGGCGCGTGGAAGGACCCCTGGGGCAATCGCTATGAATACATCAACCTCGAGTCTGGCGAAGTCGCCGGATTGGCGCGCCGCGATTCCAGATCGAATCCATTAAATCGAGATTACGATCTTTTTAGTCCAGGCAGGGACGGTGATACGGAGAGCTCCATCTCCAATCCTGTCTCGCGCGACGACGTGATTCGTGCGTTAGGCGGGAATTTCTTCGGTAGCGCGTCGGAGTATCCGAACCGATAGGGCCTCGAAGAAACTTATACACAAACCTTGGTGGGCGATGCTGGGATTGAACCAGCGACCTCTCCCGTGTGAGGGGAGCGCTCTCCCGCTGAGCTAATCGCCCACTGAGCCCTTAAAGGACCAACCGTCAAGGACCTGGCACAGATAAAGATCAGGACCACTGCTGTCAGACTGAATATAGCGAACTCGCGCGAAAGAGTCAGTACCCGCCTCTCTAGTGTGTGGCGCGTCACAGATCGGCGGTGCCAGGGTTGAGTTCCAATCGTCCAAACGTTGAATATCAAACGTCGGTCTGCAGGCAGCCGCTCTACGGTGCCGGAAGGTAGCGAGTTGAACCTGTTTTTAGCGATAGTTAATCCCAGTAAGGAACAGAGTGCATCGATAGATAGTGTCTTATACGACGCGCTCGAAATTTACCCGACACTGGATGCCGCGACGATCGACTCTCGCGCTGTCGGCGAGGGGCGCCTGCTCGTCGGGTGGGTCTCGTCATCGAATCAAGCCGCCGCGCCGCGCGAGTATGTTCACGAAGATTCTGGCCAGGTCGTTCTCTATACGGGACTCCCTATAAGCTCGGATCGGAGCGTCGTGGCCCATCGTGCATCAGAACTCGCTGCGAATTGGGATCGAGTCGCCGGTCGACTCGAGGGTATCCATTCGCTGTTGAGAGTGACGAGCGATCCTGCGCGTCTCGAGATACAGACCGATCTCCTCGCTTACGAACATGTCTTCTATCGTCGACTCGGCAAAAGCTGGGTATTCAGCAATAGTGTTGCTCTGATAGAGCGTGCCACCTCCCGGTGCGATCTTAATATTGACGCGGTAGCATTGTTCGTTTCCTGCGGTCGTATTGCGAGCGATTTCACTTTGCTGAGTGAGATCAAGACTATTCCAGCCGTTACTCGAGTAGTGTGGGATTCGAACAGGGACGATGTCGATTTCTCACTTACTGAAGACGTTGGTGAATTGTTTCAGGAGCGTCGGCCCGGGCTTGATTCTGTCGAAGTCGAACGGCTCGCGTCGGATCTGCAGAATTTACTGTCCGTGCTCGATACTCACTTCGCGCCGCTCGATTGCGCACTGACAGGCGGAAAAGATTCACGCGTAATATTCTCTCTCCTGACATCGGCGGGGATCTCTGCAAACTACTATACGCATGGGCAGAATCGTAGCGAGGACGCGATATTGGCGCAGCAAGTCGCCGCGACAGCCGGTCATCGACATCAGTTTCGCGAGATTCCAGAGCGAGCGCTACTAAGTGGTTGGGAGGAATTGGCGACCGCAGCGGTTAGGCGCGCGGATGGAATGTATCCGATACAACACGTTGCCAGTCTATTCTCGGCGAATGACTACTACGACGGCCGGCTGTCGATACGATTGTCGGGTAGCGGTGGAGCGATCGGAAAAGGAGGGGGTGGTCAGCCACGTTTCTATTCGTGGAAGGTTGGAACGCCCGATGGGTTTATAAAGCACGTCGGCGATATCATGGCGCATCCCCGTCAGGGGTTGGTTCGACCTGAAGGTCTCGCTGCCGTTAAGCGAGTCGTTACCGAGAGGATTTCAAGATTTCTGGAAAGCGGTATCGTGACGTCCGATGTTCCGGAAGTATCGAGCGCATACGAAGGAACCGCTCGCGGGGACGGCGCGAACATGCGTGCTACTGCAGACGTTCGCGATACATTCTCGCCTTTCTGTACGCGTGCTTTTCAGCGAGCGAGCGCGTTACTTCGCTCAAGAGACAAAATCACTTGCCCTTTGCACCGAGCGCTAATCAGCCGTATGTCTCCACAGTTAATGGAAATTCCTTTCGATAACAAGAATCCGAATTGGGGTCCGGAGCAAGCATGGAAGATTCTCGTTAAGGGTACCTATTCGAGATATCAGCGCCGAATCCGGCAGAAACTCTTCGGCAAGCCGCCATCTCGCCCGAACTTTATCGTGCAAAACGAAACGTTTGATCGCTGCGGCTGGCTCGAGTATCAGCTCGAGCATGCTCGGCAACGAATTCTCGATCAGAATAGCGCATCGCTCTGGGAATATATCGACCGCAAGCGTGCCGAAGAACTGTTGAGCCCGGATACGCCCGCAGAGATGAGGACAGGAGCCGCACGGGGGCTATACCAACTCTGGACCGTAGCCGAATACCAGCATGCCCGGTAGCGCCGCCCCCTGACGTCACCCCTTAATAGAATTTTTCTGCCTTGAATCGCAGTTCGCTAGAATAGGCGTCGCGATGGACAGAGAGGTAATGGAATTCGATGTCGTGATAGTCGGCGCTGGCCCGGCAGGGCTTTCGGCCGCCTGTCGTCTGGGTCAGCTTTCGGAACGAGCAGGGACAGACGTCGACATATGCATCGTTGAAAAGGGCGCCGAGGTTGGCGCGCATATCATTTCTGGTGCGGTGGTCGAGCCAAGAAGCCTCGACGAGCTTTTCCCGGACTGGCGCGACCGCGACGCGCCACTCGAAGCCGCTGTCACAGCCGATGACTTTCACTGGTTTCGCAGCGAACGCGCTTCTGTCAAAGTGCCCCGACCTTTAATACCGTCCGTCATGCATAACCATGGCAACTACATCGCAAGCCTCGGGCGCCTGTGTCAGTGGCTCGGGAAGCAGGCGGAAGATCTCGGCTGTCATATATTTCCCGGCTTTGCCGCGGTTGATGTGCTGTATGGCGAAGATGGCCAGGTTATAGGAGTTGTCACCGGCGATATGGGCGTCGCCGCGAACGGGTCGCAGAAATCCGGATTTCAGAGCGGGTATGAACTAAGGGCAAAGGTCGTGATCTTCGCGGAGGGCTGCCGCGGCAGCCTCGGGAGACAACTCGAAGAGCGATACGCGTTGCGCACCGACTGCGACCCACAACACTACGGTATCGGTTTCAAGGAAATCTGGTCCATCGATCCTGACAGGCACGAGAAGGGCAAAGTCTTCCATAGTTTCGGCTGGCCGCTCGACAATCGTACCGAAGGCGGCGGGTTTCTTTATCATGCCGCCGACAATCAGGTCTATCTCGGCTTCGTCGTCGCGCTCAACTACGAGAACCCGTTTTTGAATCCGTTCGAGGAGTTTCAGCGCTGGAAGCAGCACCCACGAGTTCGTGGTGTTCTCGAGGGAGGCAGCCGAGTCTCATATGGAGCACGCGCGGTGAACAAGGGCGGATTCCAGTCATTGCCGCGCTTGACGTTTCCGGGTGGCGCACTCGTTGGTTGCGAGGCTGGGTTCCTCAATGGCGCAAAAATCAAAGGAACCCACACGGCGATGAAGACCGGAATGCTGGCGGCTGAGACGATATTCGACCGTCTGCAGCGCGGCGACGCCGAGACACTGGATATCTCTGAATTCCAGACACGTGTCGAGAACTCCTGGGTCTGGAGCGAGCTTCGGCGCGCCCGAAACTTCAGCCCCGGCCTAACGAAGCTGGGGACAATATTCGGCGCGGCCCTGGCTTTTCTCGAGCACAACATCTTTTTTGGACGCTTGCCTTTCACGCTTCGAAATACGCGACCTGATCAGCAGTGTCTGCAGAATGCCAGTGTGGCGCGCCGCATCGCCTATCCGCGACCGGATGGTGATATTTCATTCGACAGGCTTTCTTCGGTTTTCGTTTCAGCGACGAATCATGAGGAAGATCAGCCCTGCCATCTCGTGCTTGCGGATCCAGCTATTCCGATCAAGAAGAATCTGCCGCAATTCGATGAGCCCGCGCAGCGTTATTGCCCGGCCGGCGTTTTTGAGGTCGTAGAGGACTTGGCCGGACAGCAGCGCTTCCAGATCAATGCGCAAAATTGCCTGCACTGCAAGACCTGCGATATCAAGGACCCCGAGCAGAACATCCGCTGGGTGCCACCCGAGGGTGGCGGTGGGCCGAATTACTCCGGAATGTAGCGACGATCGAAAGCTAGCATCCTGCCGCACAGCGGCCTTGTCCATCGAATTCCATCGTGCGTCCGCTGATCGCGAGGTAGGCCGGAGGATCCAGCTGCTCTATCAATGCGGCGGTTCGTGATTGCGGCCTGAGCACTCCGTCTTCGGTTGCCGGTTCGTTGGCATGGGTGATCACGACCGAGGCGGGCTGCACGAGTTCATTGATCGCATGGGCGCCGGAGATGTAGATACCCGGATTGTTGCCGAGATTCAGTACCGCGAGGTTGGCATGATGAAACTCGTTGACGACGGTCTTCATCTCGGAATGTATACCCGTATCGCCACTGAGATAAGCGGTTAGCCCGTTAGTGAATTTGACAACATATCCGGTCGGAGGACCGTATTCGAGGATGGCGCCATCAGCTTCAAGCGCCTCGCGCGCCGCATCTGAAAGGAGCGAGGGCGGCGCGTTGTTTACATGTGAAGCGTAGACGATCGTGATCTCGACGCCCTGCGTTGCTTCAGCTGTTTTCGCGACAAATACGCCGCCGATATCCATGCTGGATCTGCAGGCGGACTCGACTGGTACGGTAGCGGCTACGGGCTGGGAGCAGACGCTCAAGGGTTCGCCGGCCATATCCTGATACTCGTTAGCTACGAAACCCGCCATAGCACGTGTTGTGACGAGTACGGAATTTTTAGCGGCGATCACTTGAGACGTCATCGAATTCTGCGTCAGTACACGTTCCGAGCTGGCGCAGGTTCCAGCGCCTACGGCACGTAGCCTGCGATCGCCGAGGTGATCGCCATGCATGTGAGATAGCAGTACGACGTGAATATCGCCGAGTCGCGGATCATCGCCCGCGACCAGATTGTGGGCCGGGTCGTAAAGAAGGCGTACGCCGGTTGGGTCCTCGAATACTGTCGCTCTGTCGTTCGCGCACAGCTCCCCGGGGTGCGAGCCAAGCGGCGTAATCTTTACGTTTTGCCCAACCGCCGGGAGTGCGATCGTCGCAAGAAACAGGGTCGCCAACGCCGTTTTCATTATTTCTCTCCAGACAGAATGCTCGAAGCTTATCCTTGCGAGAAAAATGACTCGCTGTAGATACCGCGGACTTCGAGTCGTTGTTATTGCTCGTATACCTCCGACACTTCGCAGCCGTAAGTACCGACTTCCGTGCCGGGTACCCAAACCCAGAGCATTTCCTTCTCGTAGGACTCGGTGAGCGCCCAGGGATCAGTGACCGTCAGGAAGTAATGAAGCTCTCCGGCTTCGTCGTCGACTATGAAGCGCTCATGAGTCGTAAGGTCAGGCCCCGAAGAAATTCCTACTCGATTGAAATACGGGTAATCGATATTGATGGTATCGACAACGAGCGTATTGTCGTCTTCCCAGTATCCGATCGAATAACCCATATTCGATTCTTCGACGGTAGGAACCGGTTTGGCGTTCAGATGTATGACCCGGGTCACATCGAACTCGTGCGCATGCATGACGATCGTATTCTCATCATGTTGAGTGAAAGCGATCGGGTAGGGGTTGCCCATGGTAAGCGGCATACCCGGCGCAATACATTCGAGTTGCGGGTTGTCCGTATATTCGTTCCAGCTTGCGAATTTCTCCAGCGCTGCATCGGTTAAAGGAAATGCGTCCGGCGCGCCGAAGAACCACCAGCCTGGTTCCAGCCTTCCCCAGGACCAGGTGCGGAACAGGCCATCTGCACTCGCTTCCGCTGCGGCAATTGCTTCGGCGGTCGGCCCTGTAGGTGCGACGGCTACTTGCCGGGCATCCGGCCAGCGCCTTTCTGCGTTTCCACTTAACGTGAGTTCCTCGCCATTCGCCAGAAGAATATGCTGCATATTCATGTTGTTCTCGCGCCGCGTGGATGCGTAGCCCGCAACAGTTACCCGGTCGCCTTCATTGATAAGGTCCGAAGTAATTCCCCGGCGATTTTGGCCGCTAACCGAACTACCTTCGATGACCCATTGAACGTCTTCGCCGTCCTGAGTCGTCGCGATATGAAATATCACATGTGGATTCTTCCAGAATTTCTGCGCAACAACGCCCTCAACCTCGACCATCGCGTTGCGCTCGTATTCCGAAGTTGAATGGTGCGCGATAATCGTACCGGGTAAAGCCAGCAGGCTCGTGATCGCGGCAGCCGTCAGGGCTCTGATTCTAGAGGTCATTTTCGACGTCTCCTTGGAATGCGTGTCAAACGTGGTTCTATTGCTGCCATCGGGCCTGAAAAACCCGCTCGGCGTATCCCCGGATGCAGCGTTAATTCGTCCTTGCTTCGTTTAATGGTACCAAGAAACACGACAAAGCCCTTGTGCCAGGAGAAGAAATTATCTGGTAATGTGCCAGTGTTTACTGTGCCGCATGCGCAGCGGCAAGGATCCCGTTCTATGTCTCGAATGCCTGTCGCGGAATTCGCAGTACCAATCTTGCTACCGGCTGTCGCGGTTGCGTTGCTATGGGTCCCGGCGGTGGTCGCAGCTCAGGCAGGGGATGTCACCACTGTCACAACGCCGGGTATCCATCAGCTGACACTGCCGGGCAGCGGCCGTCGCTATACGCTCGCGATTCCGGTCGGCTATACGGGGCAAGATACAACGCCGCTCATCGTGTCGCTGCATTACGGCGGGCAGGTGACGCCGTACTATGGTCGAGGCTTGCTCGAATCGCTGATCGAACCCGCGCTCCGCAGCTTGAACGCGATCGTTGTCGCTCCGGACAGCGCCGCGGGAAACTGGGCAAATTCGACATCGGAGCAGCATGTGCTCGAGTTGATCGATCAGATTCAGGCCGTTTACAACATCGATGCCGAGAAGACGCTGTTGGCCGGCTACAGTATGGGAGGATCCGGGACCTGGTATCTGGCGCCCCGTCATCCAGCCCGTTTCAGGGCCGCCCTCGTGATGGCCGGACGGCCCCAGGCTGACTCGACAGCATTCGACTGGACGACCCCCTTATATGTGATTCACAGCGTAGCTGACGAGGTAGCCCCGCTGAATCCGACTCAGGCGGCAGTCGATCTGCTACAGGATCAGGGTGCTCCGGTTCACCTCGTGGTTGCCGATGACATCACTCACTATGAGATATCGCGGTATCGTTCCTTGTTGTCGGAATCGATACCCTGGATTCGACAGGCTTGGGCCGAATGACACTATCGGCGCGAGAAATTGTTCGCCGTGTTGACGATCAGGCTCGTTTCGGGCGATGTTAAAGACAGTTATAGTCTCGCGAGCGGGACTAATTTCGCATTGGGCGGGTCATTCGCACTGGGGCCGGGCACGCGAATCGGCAAATTAAGTGGAGAGTAATAATGAATAAGAAGCTCTGGATTCTTTCTTTGTCGTTGCTGCTCCCGAGCGTATCGACGTTGGCGCAGGAGTTTCCGCCCGGATTCGTCGATCCGATGCCGCTGCTGGCGGCGGCGTCCGAGGAAATTGGCGAACAGAACTTCCGCTGCGTTACCTTTTCGGGCGCCGGCTATAGTGGTGCGGTGGGGCAGGTCTACGATAACGCTCCCAACGTCGACTGGCAGCGGATACCGATGACGAACTATACCCGCACGATCAACTGGGAAACGGGAACGAGTATAGAGACGTTCGACCGGGAGCCGGGACTCAATCCGGCCTCGTGGAAATACGGTCTGGGCTGGATGGGTGGCACACCGACTCAGAAGCAGACGCGGCAGACATTCGTTGTAACGGGCGACACCGCATGGGCCGTTGATGGCAACGCCCCGCCGGTCGCTGCCACGGCCGAGGACGCGGAGCGCTGGCAGCTCGACATCTGGCTCAATCCTCCGGGCTTTCTCAAGGCAGCTCG
Source organism: Rhodospirillaceae bacterium (assembly GCA_024638465.1). Taxonomy (GTDB): domain Bacteria; phylum Pseudomonadota; class Gammaproteobacteria; order Steroidobacterales; family Rariloculaceae; genus SMWC01. The sequence continues at coordinate 13,636 of JAHEKF010000063.1, forward strand.
CATGCCGGGTGCTGATCCCGAGGCGTTCTGGCGCTGGGAGCAGATCGAGATGGGGCGCGACGGCAACGTCGTCAACCTCACGAAGATGCACGTGGTGTCCATCACATTGCTCGGCAAATACCGCGTGGACGCGACGATCAACCCGGAGAATCAAATCCAGCGCATCCACGTAATGGTGCATTCGCCAGTGCTCGGCGACTTCAACATCGAGCAGGAGTCCACCAACCAGCAGCAATTCGGCGACGTGAAATGGCCCACTAACTGGCATTCGCATCAGGGCTGGGACGACAATTATCAGTTCGCTAGCGAAAGTACAGGTCACAATGCGTACGGCGGCGTGTTCCCGGATGTTCAGCCGAACGTCTGCCCGAGCTCGGTCCAGGTACCCGGCAATCTGCAGCCGTCACCACAGCCCGACCCGGAAATCGTGACCGCGGAAGAGATCGCCGACGGTGTCTACCTGCTGGGCGGCGGACCCGCCAACAGCTACATGGTGGAGTTTCGCGATTGGGTAGCCGTGTTCGAAGCGCCAATCAATGAGAAGCGCAGTCTCGCCGTTATCGAGGAGGTCGTGAAGCTCGTCCCGGATAAACCGATTCGTTGGCTGATCAGCTCGCACCCGCATTTCGACCACATAGGCGGGCTGCGCACCTATCTCCATATCGGGTCGACGATCGTGACGCAAAGGAACAACATCGAGATGCTGAACAGGGACGTGCTCAACTACCGTACGCAAGCGGTGGAGCCGGATATCACTTCGTTGTGGCCACCGACCGAGCTGGCCGAGGGCTACAACTGGGAAGCCATCAACGAGAACTTCGTGATAACCGACAATGAGCGCATCCTGCGTGTGTACTATGTGCAGCCGCTGGACCACGTTTCCGGAATGCTCATGGCCTACCTGCCGGAGGAGCAGATCGCTTTCCAGGCGGACCTCTTTGATACGCACGAGCCGCCGCCTGCCGAGCCTACGCCGGCCATGCAGAGTTTCTTCAACCAGATACAACGCATGTCGCTCGATATCGAGACGATCGCTCCGGTACACGGTGCCCCGGTGCCGTATTCTGATTTCATCGAAGCGATGGGTGACGGCGCGATGCTTTGCGAGACCGTGATTTCGGGCGGAGCTGTTGGAATGGTGCCCTGCGAGACGCTGGAGGAGTAGTCGCTCTGACTCAGGTCAAAACGTCAGGTTCGCGCCAACTCTGAGGCGTAGTCCCGGCGAAGGAAAGCCCGGTGCATCCTGGTACTCCTGGTCGAGTGCGTTGTCGAGTGCGATCCAGAACGCGCGACCGGGAGAGCGCTGATATCTCGCGTTCGCGCTTAGAATGGCATATCCGGAAGCTTCGACGTCTCCTGTTGGTATCGATGTGATCAGGCGGGAACCGACGTATCGCGCTCTCAGATTTACATTCCAATCGCCGTGAGGTGACCAGATAATACTGACGCCTCCCGTATGCTCAGGGCGCCTGCGAAGCGTCCCGGAAACACTCGAAATATCGGCCACGGTTGCGTCGACGCCGAAACTTATCGTTTCCGATAGCGTGTGAGTGCTTCTTAACTCGAAGCCGCGTACATCGATTCGGCCCCGATTGATGTTGGTAAACGTTTCGAAGTCGAAATCGACGAGATTGTCGTATTGGCTCTTGAATACGGATACGACCACGCGATTCGCGTCGTTGAGTTCATGTGTATATCCGATCTCTGCACTACGGACCTCTTCGGCTACGAGATCAGAATTCCCGAACAGCGGGTTGCCAAGCGCGAAGAAACTGGGCAGCTTGAAGCCATTGGCGAATCTTGCCCATACCCGGCTGCCGCTGTCCGAGATCGAGCGGGTAACGCCGAATTTTCCGGAGAAACGCGCATCGTCGCCAAACCGGTCCCAGCGCGCGGCAACGGTAGTCGTGATTCTGTCATTCCAGTGCTTACCCAGCTCCGCGAACACGGACGACGTCGTGCGGCTGAGTTCGTAGGAGTTGGGTGCAAGCGCGAAGCCGAGATCGACAGCTCCGTTGTCGATGCCATCTTCGGAGACCAGATCTGTGCCAGCGACTAAATCGAGGTCATCGGATAGGGCGACCCGGTTGACCCATCTCAATTGAGCGCGTTGATAGTTGGTGTTGGACGAGAAACCCGGTTGGCCGTCGAGCAAGCCTGGCACAACCGCGGGTACCATGTTGTCGTCCCTGATCCTGGCGCCACTGATATAGAGTTCCGATTCCCAGTCGTCTCTGACGATCCAGCGTCCTTCGGCAGCTATCGCGAGATCGTCGCCGTCAGCGGTCTCGAGTTCTCGATTGACTGCAAGCTCCGGGCCGCCGCTGACTTCGGGATAACTCGATCGATCGCGCGCGACCTGACGCAAGCTTACCCGCCAGGATCCGCTATTCGCCAAAGACCCGACAAGCCGCAGGCTGAGACTGTCCCGGCGCAAATGCGATCCGGCTATCTCGTCACCACCATCGACGGATGAAACTCTGACTCCCCATTCGGCGTCAT
>JAHEKF010000016.1 GCA_024638465.1 Rhodospirillaceae bacterium
TTAGTGAAACACCTGGCAGAAATTGGCGCCTCAAGGGGCCGGTCGCGGTATCGATCGAAGGTCGGGCCCACAGAGCTTCGATTTAGCCAATCGCCGGTTAGCGGAGTCCCAAGGGGCCGGTAGCGACCAGGTAGCGGTTGGAATCGTCGAGTGACGCAGGTTACGCGTCGATGCGCTTGTACCGGATGCGATGCGGGCGGTCGGCATCCTGCCCTTTGCGGCGCTTGAGGTCCGCGGCGTAGTCGTCGTAGTTGCCCTGGAACCAGACGACTTCGCTCTCTCCTTCGAAGGCGAGGATATGGGTTGCGATTCTGTCGAGAAACCACCGGTCATGCGAGATCACCACGGCGCAACCCGGATAGTTCAGCAACGCCTCCTCCAGCGCGCGCAGGGTCTCGACGTCGAGATCGTTGGTCGGTTCGTCCAGGAACAGGATGTTGCCGCCTTCGCGCAGCACTTTCGCCAGATGAACGCGATTGCGCTCTCCGCCTGACAGCAAGCCGACCTTCTTCTGCTGCTCGGAGCCCTTGAAGTTGAAGCGGCCAACGTAGGCGCGCGACTGGGTCTCGTAGTTGCCGACCGTGAGAACATCCTGGCCGTTCGAGATCTCTTCCCAGACCGTCTTGTCGTCATCCAGCGCATCGCGCGACTGATCTACGTACGCGAGTTTGACCGAATCGCCGATACGAATCTCACCGGCGTCGCTGGGTTCCTGGCCGACGAGCATCCGGAACAGCGTGGTCTTGCCGGCGCCGTTCGGGCCGATGACGCCGACGATTCCGCCTGGCGGCAGACTGAACGACAAGTCCTGGAAAAGAACCCGGTCGCCGAACGACTTACTGATGCCGTTGGCTTCGATGACGAGATCGCCCAGACGTGGTCCCGGCGGAATGTAGATCTCGCTGGTTTCGTTACGGGTCTGAAATTCGCGCGAATTGAGTTCATCGAAGCGCTGCAGTCGCGCTTTGGCTTTTGCCTGCCGTGCCTTCGGATTCGATCGCACCCATTCGAGCTCCGCCTTGATGGTTTTCTGATGCGCGGCCTCGGTACGCTCCTCGATCTTGAGTCGCTGGTCCTTCTGTTCCAGCCACGATGAATAATTGCCTTCCCATGGAATGCCGTAGCCGCGGTCCAGCTCCAGGATCCAGCCCGCGACGTTATCCAGAAAGTAGCGATCGTGAGTGACGGCCATTACCGTACCCGGGTACTCCGCCAGAAAGCGCTCGAGCCAGGCGACAGATTCCGCGTCGAGGTGATTGGTGGGCTCGTCGAGCAGCAGCATGTCGGGTTCGGAAAGTAGCAGCCGGCACAACGCGACGCGGCGGCGTTCGCCGCCCGACAACGCCCCGACGTCGGCGTCCCACGGCGGCAGGCGCAGAGCATCGGCTGCGACTTCGAGCTTGCGCTCGATCTCCCAGCCGCCCACGGCGTCGATCGCGTCCTGAAGTTTCCCTTGCTCGGCAAGCAGATCGTTCATCTCGTCATCGCCGAGCGGTTCCGCGAAACGGTCGCTGATCGCGTTGAAGCGCTCGATCAGTTCCGCGAGATCGCGTATGCCTTCCTCGACGTTGCCGCGGACGTCTTTACTCTCGTCCAGAGCCGGCTCTTGAGGCAGGAATCCGATTTTTATCCCGGCTTGAGGCCGGGCTTCGCCGTCGAAATCCGGATCGACTCCCGCCATGATCCTCAGTAAAGTTGACTTGCCCGCGCCATTCAGACCAAGGACGCCGATCTTGGCGCCCGGAAAAAAGCTCAGGCTGATATCGCGCAGGATATGGCGCTTTGGCGGCACCAGCTTGGAAAGCCGGTTCGTGGTATAGATGTACTGAGCCATGGAGCTCCGGATCCCGGTTCGAGGAGGCGGGATTATCAGGGATGGTGCCGGACGTTGCCAGGCGGGAACAACAAGAACACGGGAGTCATCGGTGCCGGAAGAAGTCATCGTCGTTTGTGGGGAGTCATTGGCAAGCTACGGATTCCCTGACGGGCACCCGTTCGGGCCCGATCGGCACGACGTGTTTATCGCAGAGCTCGACCGGTCGCCAAAAATCGATCAGGTTCGGAAGGTACCGCCCCGGCTCGCGACACGCGAAGAGATCGAGTACTTTCATACGCCTGAATACGTCGACTTCGTGCGCCAGTCGTCCGCGGACGGCTTCGGCTCGCTCGACGGCGGCGACACGCCCGCCTATCCCGGGGTATTCGATGCGGCATCCTACGTCGTCGGCGGCACGCTCGTGGCTCTCGAAGCCATCATGACCGGCCCGATCCATCGCGCGTTCATTCCGATTGGTGGACTCCACCATGCCGCGCGCGGCCGAGCTGCCGGGTTCTGCGTTTTCAACGATAGCGGTGTCGCTATCGAAGCCGCTATGCGCCTGTATGGGCTCGAGCGCGTAGCCTATGTCGATATCGACGCGCATCACGGCGACGGTGTGTTCTATGGCTTCGAAGAAGATCCGCGAGTGCTGTTCGCGGACATTCACGAGGATGGACGATATCTCTATCCCGGCACGGGAAGCCGCAGCGAAACCGGGCGCGGGCCTGCCGAGGGGACCAAGCTCAATATCCCGATGCCGCCGGGCGCCGGCGACGACGCTTTTCTCGAAGCGTGGCAGGAGGTCGAGGCCTATCTTGCGAACAACCCCCCGGAGTTGCTGTTGCTGAACTGCGGAGCGGATTCATTGCAGGGCGACCCGATCACGCATCTCGCCTACACTGAAAATGCGCACGGCCACGCGGCGACACGTCTCAGAGAGTTGTCCGACGAGTACTGTGACGGACGCGTGCTCGGAATGGGCTGTGGAGGCTACAACCGCGACAATCTTGCGCGCGCCTGGACACGATCCGTCGAGGGATTCATCGACGCGCCTTCCGCCCTGACATAACGGCGTTACAATGCGCTCCCCTCTGCTCACACCGACAAAGCAACGGACGGCTTAGATGTTTACTGACGAATACCGAATCCAGGGATTCGATGACGAGCTATACACTGCCCTGCAGGGAGAATCCCGCCGCCAGGAAGAGCATATCGAACTGATCGCATCCGAGAATTACGCGAGTCCCCGCGTGCTCGAAGCGCAGGGTTCGGTACTGACGAACAAATACGCGGAGGGCTATCCCGGCCGGCGATACTACGGTGGCTGCGAGTACGTCGATGTGGCGGAAGCGCTGGCGATCGATCGCGCCAAGGAACTCTTTGGTGCCGACTTTGCCAATGTGCAGCCACACTCGGGTTCACAGGCGAACGCTGCAGCCTATATGGCGATGATGGAGCCCGGCGATACGCTTCTCGGCATGAGCCTGCCGCACGGTGGTCACCTCACTCATGGCGCCAGGGTCAATTTCTCGGGCAAGCTCTTCAATGTCTATCAATACGGCCTGGACGAAGCCAGCGGCGAAATCGATTACGGTGAGGTTGCGGAACTCGCGCGAGCGCACAAACCGAAAGTCGTCGTAGCGGGCTTCTCGGCGTATTCGCGAGTCGTCGATTGGCAGAAATTTCGCGACATTGCGGACGAAGTCGGCGCCTACTTCATGGTCGATATGGCGCATGTCGCGGGGCTTGTCGCGACCGGCCATTATCCGAACCCGGTTCCAATAGCCGATGTCACGACGACGACGACGCACAAGACCCTCCGTGGACCCCGCGGCGGTCTCATACTCGCGCGCGAAAACCCGGAGCTTACCAAGCGGCTCAACTCACTCGTGTTTCCGGGCACACAGGGTGGTCCGCTGATGCACGTTATCGCTGCTAAAGCCGTCGCACTCGCGGAGGCATTGCAGCCTGAATTTGCGGAATATCAGCAGCAGGTGCTCGACAATTCGCGCTGCATGGCGAAGACGCTCATCGATCGCGGCTACAAGATCGTTTCGGGAGGCACCGATAACCATCTCATGCTCGTTGATCTCATCAAGCAGGACATCACGGGGCAGGACGCGGAGGATGCGTTGAGTCGAGCGAATATTACGGTCAATAAGAATGCCGTGCCGAACGATCCGCGGCCGCCGAGAGTGACCAGCGGATTGCGTATCGGAACTCCGGCGATCACAACGCGCGGCTTCGGTGTCGAAGAAACCGCGAAATTGACAGGATGGATCGCCGATGTGCTCGATTCGCTGGCCGATCCAGCGAATCTCGATTCAGTCGTAGAACGTGTTCAAGAAGAAGTTCTCGAGCTCTGCGGACGATTTCCGGTTTACAGGTTGCGCTGAACAAAGCACCAGAGGTGGTCTCTTGCATTGTCCTTTCTGTAGTCACGAAGAGACGAAAGTAATCGACTCCCGCCTGGCTGGAGAGGGGCTGCAGGTTCGCCGCAGGCGCGAATGCCAGTCTTGCGGCGAGCGTTATACGACGTTCGAGTCCGCCGAACTCGTCATGCCGCATGTAGTCAAGCGCGACGGACGACGTGAGCCGTTCGACGAAATGAAACTCCGTGCCGGAATCGCTCGCGCGCTCGAAAAGCGTCCCGTCGAGAGCGATAGCGTTGAACAGAGCATCGGACGAATCATTCATAGCCTGCAGACGTTCGGTGAGCGCGAAGTAACGGGTCGCTTCGTGGGCGATCTGGTGATGGAGGAGCTGCATGGACTCGACGAAGTTGCCTACGTTCGTTTCGCGTCTGTCTATCGTAGCTTTCAGGACATCACAGAGTTCCAGGAGGAGATCCAGCGCCTGCGTTCCCGACCGAGCGCTCTGGCGGAGCGTGAACAGATGTCGCTGTTGCCGGACGAGGGAGAGAAGTGACGGCAGCCGACGATGCAGGGCATCTTGCCCGCGCACGCAGGCTGGCGGCGCGCGGACTCTATACGACCGACCCGAATCCGCGAGTCGGCTGTGTCATCGTGAAGGACGGGGAAGTCGTTGCCGAAGGCTGGCATGAACGAGCGGGTGGACCCCACGCCGAGAGGATGGCGCTCGACATCGCCGGCGACGCGTCTCGCGGGGCGACGGCGTATGTGTCACTCGAGCCTTGCAGTTTCGCTGGTCGCACGGCGGCCTGCACCGAGGCGCTGATCGATGCGGGCGTCGTCCGTGTCGTCTGTCGCGGGATCGATCCTAATCCAAAAGTCTCGGGCAGGGGTATCGATCAGCTTCGAGCTGCGGGCCTCCAGGTTGACGTGGTCGGTTCTCTGTCCACGAGCGACGACGACAACCCGGGGTATGTTTCGCGCATGACTCGCGGCCGGCCCTGGGTGCGGAGCAAGCTCGCGGCGAGTCTCGATGGGCGTACCGCACTCGCAAACGGTTTGAGTCAGTGGATAACCGGGTCTGCGTCGCGGGCCGACGTTCATCGCTGGCGCGCCAGATCGAGCGCCGTGCTAACGGGCGTTGACACGTTGCTGGCCGATGACCCCCGGCTCAACGCGCGTCTCGAAGATCCGGCAACGGAAGTGAAGCAGCCATTGCGCGTCATTCTGGATTCGAAACTCAGGACGCGACCCGATGCGAAAGCACTGGGTTCGGCCGACGACGCGTTGATTTTTACGACAAGCGGTGAATCCGCCGTGGCAGATGCCCTGTCTCGCCGGGCGTCGATCGAACGCGTCGGCGGATCCGGCCGATGCGATCTGATCGAGGTTCTCGAAGCGCTCGGGAAGCGCGAAATCAATGAGCTCTGGGTAGAGGCGGGCGCTGTACTCAACGGTGCCCTGTTACGAGAAGGGCTCATTGACGAGGTCATTGTTTATCTTGCACCTCACGTGATGGGCAGCAGCGCCCGTGGCATGTTCGCGCTCGATTCGCTGGTCGAAATGGAGCAGCGAATCGGGCTCGAATTCACCGACGTCCGCCGCGTGGAAGATGACTTGCGCGTCGTTGCCCGGCCCCGTACGTTGGCCGGCCCCTGATCGCGGAGCCCTGGCGTGTTCACCGGAATTATCAGAGGCGTGGGACGGATTGCGGCGTTCAGCGATGTCGGCGGCGATCGGCGCCTGCGGATCGATCATCAGGGCGTCGATCTGCCACCACTGGACCTCGGCGACAGCGTCGCGGTCAACGGCGTCTGCCTGACGGTTGTAGAACTTGTCGACGCCGGCTTTTCCGCCGACGTTTCGCTGGAGACGCTCTCGGTGACGACACTCGGCCGGCTGGAACAAGGCGCGAGCGTGAATCTCGAACCCGCGTTGCGCATGGGAGACGCGCTGGACGGGCATCTGCTGACAGGGCATGTCGACGGCATCGGCAGCGTCACAGACATAGTTCCTGCCGCGCGGTCGTCGGTCATCGAGATCGAGGTTCCGACGGCGCTTGCCGTCTACATCGCGCGCAAGGGTGCGATCGCGGTCGACGGTATCAGCCTGACGGTCAACGTAATCGATGGCGCGATTTTCACGGTAAATATCGTTCCTCACACGGCCGAAATGACCATCATTTCGGGATACAAACCCGGTACCGCTGTTAATATTGAGGTCGATATCATCGCCCGGTACGTCGAGCGATTGGCCGGTGGCGGTGAATCACCGGCGGGAATTGGCCTGGATTTGCTGGAGAAGCATGGTTACACCGATAAAACCTGAAGGCGCCTGGTCCGGTCTGAACACGACCGAGGAGATCATTGCCGATCTGCGTGACGGCAAGATGGTCGTAATTCTCGACGACGAAGATCGGGAAAACGAGGGTGACCTGCTGATGGCGGCGGCCAGTGTTACGCCCGACGACATCAACTTTATGGCGCGATACGGTCGCGGCCTGATCTGCCTCACGCTGACGCGAGACCGCTGTGAGCAACTGCGTCTGCCGCTCATGGTCAGCGACACGGATCGGCGTCGAACGACGAATTTCACCGTATCGATCGAGGCCGCGGACGGCATCACGACCGGAATCTCCGCGCATGATCGCGCGCGTACCGTGCAATCGGCTGTTGCCGGCGACGCACGACCCGACGATCTGCGCCAACCGGGTCACATCTTCCCGGTCATGGCCCAGCCCGGTGGCGTGTTGACGCGGGCAGGCCACACGGAGGCGGGATGCGATCTCGTCAGAATCGCGGGTCTGGAACCGGCGGCCGTCATCGTCGAGATCCTCAACGACGACGGCACGATGGCGCGTCGGGACGACCTCGTCCGATTCGCCAATCGCCATGGTCTGAAGATCGGAACGATCGCCGACCTCATCAGCTACCGGCTTGCCAAGGAAGAATCCGTCGAAGCGATAGCCGAGCTCGAGATCGCGACCGAGTTCGGCCCGTTTCGGCTCGTATCATTCGAAGACCACGTCAATCGCAGCGTGCATCTTGCGTTGGTACGCGGCGAGATCGACAAGAATGCGCCGATCCTCGTTCGGGTGCATCTGCAGGATACGCTCAGCGATGTTGTCGGCGTGCGCGACTCGCGGCTCGGTTGGCCGCTGCGCGATGCAATGAAGCTCATCGCCAAGGAGGGCGCAGGCGTCATCGTGATCCTGCGTCAGGACGAACCACCGCGCGAGTTCATGAGCGTGCTGCGCGGGTTGGAGCAGGCCGAGGGTGAAATTATCACTCGGCGTGACGATGCCACCGAGTTGCGGACCTTCGGGACCGGCGCGCAAATCCTCCGAGCCCTCGGCGTGCGGCGTATGCGCGTCCTCAGTGCGCCGAAGCAGATGCATGCATTGTCCGGCTTCGGGCTCGAGGTTGTCGAATATGTTTCCTCTGGCAGCGACGGCGAGGGCTGAATCATCGTGGATGATCGGATTCGAATAATCGAAGGAAATCTCGATGCGCGAGGGCTGCGCTTTGGCATCGTTGCAGCGCGGTTCAACGACTTTATCGTCGACCGGCTGTTGAGCGGAGCTATGGAGGCGCTGTTAAAGCACGGTGCGGAGCCCGGCGATATTGAGATCGTGCGGGTGCCGGGTGCGTTCGAGATGCCGCTCGCGCTGCAAAAGCTCGCCGCGAGCCGCCGCCACGATGCGTTGATCGCTGTCGGCTGCGTCATTCGCGGCGCTACTCCACATTTCGACTATGTCGCCGGCGAGGCCAGCCGCGGCGTCGCGGGCATTAGCACGGCGCACGATATTCCGGTGGGGTTCGGCATCCTCACCGTCGATTCGATCGAGCAGGCGATCGAGCGGGCCGGAACGAAAGCCGGGAACAAGGGCGCCGACGCGGCACTGTCCGTCATCGAGATGGCGACTTTGTTGCGGCAGATGGAACGTTAAGTTCCCGAGCCGGGACCGCGAAATGCTGGCTGAGGACAGTAATTCGGCGCGCGCGCGGCAGGGAGCTCGCGACGTGCTGGTTCGGGCGCTCTACCAGTGGCAGATTGGCGGTCACGATTATGCTGAGCTGCTGCAACAGTTCTCCGCTGAACCCGGGTTCTCGAGAATCGACCAGGAGTATTTTCGACAGCTGCTCGCTTCGGTGCTGGCTAACGTCGAGCATCTGGACACCGTGATCGGCGTCGAAGGCGCGCGTGATCTCAAGACAGTCGATGCGGTCGGGCGAGCGGTACTCCTGCTCGGTCTCGAAGAACTCAACAGTCGCTCGGATGTGCCTCCCAAGGTTGTAATCAACGAAGCCGTGGAACTCGCGAAACGATACGGCCCGCCCGATTGCTACCGTTTCGTCAACGCCATTCTCGATCGTGTCGCGAAGTCTTCGGGGCATGGGACCGGCAAAGATTGACGTGAGCCGCGACGAGTTTCAGACCATTCGGAATTTCTTCGCGCGGAGGACAGAGGATCCCGACGTGCAGCTCGGAATCGGCGACGACGCGGCAATCGTCGATGCCAGCGGTCCGCTCGCAGTTGCCACGGATACACTGGTCGATGGCGTGCATTTCCCGTCTGGTACCGCAGCCGAAGTCGTGGGCTACCGTGCTGCAGCCATCAATCTCAGCGATATGGCGGCGATGGCTGCAAGACCTCGATGGTGCACACTCGCGCTCACCATTCCAGCGCCCGACGACAGTTGGCTCGAAGGTTTCGCCGCAGGCTTGTTCACGCTCGCCAGTTTGCACGAGGTCAGTCTTATTGGTGGGGACCTGACTCGCGGCCCGCTGAGCGTTACGTTGCAATTGATTGGAGACTTCGACGGGCAACCAGCGCTGACGCGGAGTGGCGGCCACATCGGTGATCAAATCTTCGTGACGGGTACGCTGGGCGATGCTGCGGCCGGACTTGCGCTGATTCAGGAGGGCTCAGCCGATGAGGGCGACGATCATCGTGCGCTCGCCGAGCGCTTCTTTCGTCCGACGCCGCGTGTCGCGGCCGGACGGGCTCTGGCGCAGTTCGCAACAGCAGCGATCGACGTCTCCGATGGCCTGATCGCGGATCTGACTCATGTCTGTGCCGCCAGTGACTGCGGTGCCGTCGTCGAAGTCGAGCGCTTGCCGCTGTCGGCTGAACTGCTCTCGCTGTTTCCACCGCAATCCGCGCAGGCATTTGCGTTGAGCGGTGGCGACGACTACGAACTTTGTTTTACGGCTCCTGCGGCCAAGATTCGGGCTATCGAGAGTGAGCTGGATACGCTCGGTACGAGCGTGCACCCTATCGGCGAGCTGGTGGCCGGAGCGGGTGTGGAATGCCGGCGCGGCGGTCATGTCTTCACCCCCGCAACCAGCGGCTACAAGCATTTCTGAAATGTCTGCTGCGCCCTTATCGGCCTCGCTGCTCCGACAACCCGTCCATCTGCTCGCGCTAGGCTTTGGCAGCGGGCTTTTCCCGAAGGCGCCAGGCACTGCGGGGACCCTGGTGGCGGTGCCTGCGGCCTGGCTGCTGCTGAGCTGGCCGTTGCCGGCCAAGCTGGCCGTCGTCGCCGCATTGTTCGTCGCGGGGGTCTGGATCTGCGGCGAGAGTGCACGCCGCCTGGGGGAGCATGATCATCCCGCGATCGTCTGGGACGAGATTGTTGGCCTGCTCGCTACCTGTCTTTTTCTGCCCGCAGATCCGCGCTGGTTGCTGCTGGCGTTTGTATTGTTTCGGTTTTTCGATATCGTCAAGCCCTGGCCGATACGCGATCTGGATCACAGATTGGGTGGTGGCATCGGGATTATGCTGGACGACATCGTGGCAGCCGCTTTTGCAGCGTTCTGCCTGTTTTTGGCGAGATCGATACCGATGCTTTGACATGGTCCAGGCGACAGCCGAATTAAGCGCACAAAACGACTCCGACTCCGGCGTACCGGAGCGGATCGGAAAGTACGAAATCATCAAAGATCTCGGGCAGGGGTCGAGCGGCAGAGTCTTTCTCTCACATGATCCCTACTACGGGCGCGACGTCGCGATAAAAGTCTATTCTGTCGAGGGCGACGAGGACGAGAAGAAAGCCAAAGTCACTCGCAAGATGTTCTTTAACGAGGCCCAGATGATGGGCCGGCTGCTCCATCCGAATATCTTGCCGATCTATGACGCTGGCGAAGAGAACGGTGGCTACTACGTTGTTACGGAGCCGGTTCACGGTGCCCGCACGCTGGCAGCGTATTGTCGTCCCGATAATCTGCTTCGTACCGATGACGTTGTCGAAATCATCTTCAAGTGTGCGAAGGCACTTCACTATGCTCACAGTCGCGGCGTTGTCCATCGGGACGTGAAGCCCGGCAACATCATGCTGACGCTCGATAACGACGTGCGCATTATCGACTTCGGGATCGCGCTCGTTACCGATTCGGATGTTTCACGGATTGAAGGCATCGCCGGTTCGCCCAGCTATATGTCGCCGGAGCAGGTCCAGTCTGCCGAGATTACTTCGCGCTCAGACATCTATTCACTGGGTGTCGTGATGTATGAATTGTTGACCGGATTCAGACCGTTCCGCGGTGCCGATCTCGGTAAGCTGTTGCATCAGATCGTCTATGCCACTCCGCCACCCATGCACACGCTGCGCGAGGATATCTCAGAGGCGCTGGAGCACGTCACAGCGGTTGCCCTGCAGAAGGACCCGGAACAGCGCTTTCCGACCGGCGCAGAGTTTGCCGCCGCGCTCACGGGGATTCACAAGGACCTTCGCAACCAGAACGAGCGAATCGATCAGCAGCAGCAGTTCGATCTGCTCAGGAAGCTCAGCTTCTTCCATGATTTCTCGCACTCCGAGATCTGGGAGATTCTCCGCGCGAGCGATTGGCGCGACTACAGCGATGGCGCAGAGATATTTCGCGAAGGCGAACTCGACGACCGGTTCTACGTGATTGTGGGCGGTAAAGTCACCGTTCAATCGGGGCGCAGAACGGTTGGCGTACTCGGCCCCGGCGATTGCTTCGGCGAGACGAGCTATGTCGACGGCGCGCGACGTACGACGACGATCGTGGCGAGCGGAGAGGTTACGCTGGTCCGCATCAGTTCAACGCTGCTGGAGCAGGCCTCGTCAGATTGCCAGTTGCGCTTCAACAAGGTGTTTCTGCGGTCCATGATCGAGCGCCTGCAGGGAGTCGAACCCGCTTCCGATTCGGTCTAACTCCGATCCTCATCGGCTTCGAAAGGTTCCGTTTCGGCGTCATCCGTCTTCTTGAGCAGGATCTCGACGGTCTGCTCGGCCTGCTTCAGCGTCGTCTGGCACTGACGCGTCAGCTTGACGCCGCGTTCGAATTCCTTGAGCGCTTCCGCCAAAGGCATTTCGTCGTTCTCGAGACGCTCGACGAGTGTCTCGAGTTCCTCGAGCGATTTCTCGAGCCCGATGACATCTGCTTCTTTCTTCGCCGCCATTCGTCCGCGCCTGTGGAATAATCGCGCCACCGTACACAGCGGACAGGAACCGGTCAAACAAGCTCGAAGCGCGGTTGACAGCTTGACGGGACGCCGATTAAATTAGCCTCAGCATTAGACTCAGTCTAAACAGAGTGCTCCCGCGATGCGGTGAGTGCAACAATAGCAAGCTGACATTCTCGTCACCAGGAGTACCACCATGAATCTCAAGGGCAGTAGTACCGAACAAAATCTCAAGGACGCTTTCGCTGGTGAGTCGCAGGCGAACCGTCGCTATCTCTACTTTGCGTCGAAGGCGGATGTCGAAGGTTATAACGACGTCGCGGCTGTTTTTCGCTCGACCGCTGAGGGCGAAACGGGCCACGCGCATGGTCACCTCGAATATCTCGAAGCCGTTGGCGACCCGGCAACAGGGCTGCCGATCGGCGGAACAGACGACAACCTCAAGGCCGCAATCGCCGGTGAGACTCACGAGTACACCGACATGTATCCCGGCATGGCGAAGTCTGCCCGCGACGAAGGATTCGAAGAGATCGCCGACTGGTTCGAAACTCTCGCGAAGGCCGAGCGATCGCACGCCAATCGATTTCAGAAGGCGCTTGACGGTCTCGACGACTGAGCAACCGCGGGTTTCGTCCCGCGCGCTTTAAGATGACAGATAAGATGGCACCACCGAGAGAGGGAAGCCTCGAGGCGCCGACGCGCCACGTGATCGATTGGCGGAACCCCGACTACACCGCCGATGCGCCGCTCGAAGCGGAGCTCGAGCGCGTGTTCGACATCTGTCATGGCTGCCGGCGCTGTTTCAGTCTTTGTCATTCGTTTCCGACCCTGTTCGATCTCGTTGACGAATCGGATACGGGTGAGCTCGATTCCGTGCCGAAGAAGGCCTACTGGAATGTTGTAGAGCATTGCTATCTCTGCGACATGTGCTACATGACCAAGTGCCCGTACGTCCCGCCGCACGAATGGGCCGTAGACTTCCCGCACCTGATGCTGCGGGCGAAGGTCAAGCGATTTCAGGACGATGGCGCCGGGTTCAGGGATCGCTTGCTGAGTTCCACGGATACCGTCGGAAAGCTGGCTGGAATTCCGGTCGTGACGCAAGTGGTCAACGCTGTAAATGGCTCGACGCTTGGCAGGAAACTGCTTGCGGGTACGCTCGGTGTCGACGTCGACGCTCCGGTTCCTGACTACCATTCGCGCACGGCTCGCAAGCGACTTGCGGATCGCGTGGGAAAAGACGATCGCAGTGGGGAGCCGGCGACAGGGACGAAGGGCCGGGTTCTCGTCTTCTCGACCTGCTATGGCAACTACAACAGTCCCGGTCTGGTCGAAGATCTCGTCGCGATCATGGAGCACAATGAGATTCCGGCAGCTCTTTCGCGCCAGGAAAAATGCTGTGGCATGCCTAAGCTCGAGCTCGGTGATCTCGAGAGCGTCGAGCAGTTCAAAGACGAGAATATCGACGAAATCTATCGGTGGGTGTCGGACGGCTGGGACATCGTTGCTCCGGTCCCATCTTGCGTCCTGATGTTCAAGCAGGAGCTGCCACTCCTGTTTCCGGACGACGACAAGGTTGCAGCTGTCGCGGCCGCGTTCTTCGACCCGTTCGAGTACCTCATGCTGCGCCATCGCGCCGGTAAGCTGCGTGTGGATTTCGCAAGGAGTCTGGGAACGGTCAGTTATCAGGTGCCGTGCCATCTGCGGGTGCAGAACATCGGACTCAAGACCCGCGACGTTCTGGAGCTCGTTCCGGATACGCAGGTGAAGCCGATCGAGCGCTGTTCGGGTCATGACGGCACCTACGCCGTGAAGAAAGAGTACAGCGCGACGTCGCGAAAGATCGCGCGGCCGGTTGCGCGCGCGGTGGATGCGGCCGCTGCCGACGAGTTTACGAGCGATTGCCCGATGGCGGCGGAGCAGATCGCGTCCGTTTCGGAATCGGCAGAATCAACGCACCCGTTGCAGTTGTTGCGCAAGGCTTACGGAGTCTGACGTGGCCGCGCTCAGCATCGACGATCTCATGAGTCTCGAGGAGTATCATCGCGAGCGACCGGAATTTCGCTCGCGAGTGCTCGAGCACAAGAGAAACCGTCATGTCGCGATCGGACCGAACGCAACGCTCTATTTCGAGGACCGACTGACGATTCAGTATCAGGTGCAGGAGATGCTGCGGATCGAGCGCCTGTTCGAACGTGAAGCAATCGAGGAAGAGCTGAGCGCCTATAATCCGCTCATCCCCGATGGCAGTAACTTCAAGGCGACGTTCATGGTTGAATTCCCGGATCCGGAAGAACGGCGCCGGGAACTGGCGCGGCTGACGGGCGTGGAGGACAACGTCTTTGCGCAGGTCGACGGGCTCGTCAAGGTCATGGCCGTCGCGGATGAGGATCTCGACAGGAGTACAGACGACAAGACGTCAGCTGTACATTTTCTTCGCTTCGAGCTTGACGACGAAATGAAGGCAGCGCTCAAGGATGGTGCTGCGCTGGGCTTCGGAATCGTTCATCCGAATTACAGCCACACCGTGCCCGCTGTGCCGGGCAACATTCGCGATTCGCTCGCAAACGATCTCGATTAACTGCGCCTTCAGGCGTTACAATCTCCAGGCTTCTGTCGAGCAGCCTGTCAGACTTTGGATCATCTACTCTAGCCAGCAATGCGGCCGGGCTAGGGCCGGGATTGATGCATGACGAAAAGCTATAGCGCTTCTGACATTGAGGTCTTGAGCGGTCTGGAGCCTGTGCGCAGGCGCCCGGGCATGTATACCGATACGACCAGGCCGAACCACCTCGCGCATGAGGTCATCGACAACAGTATCGACGAGGCGCTCGAGGGTCATGCCAGGCGGATCGATGTAAAGATCTATAAGGATGGCTCTTTCGAAGTCTCCGACGACGGTCGCGGCATGCCGGTCGACGTGCATCCCAAAGAAAAAGTTCCGGGCGTTGAATTGATCCTGACCAAGCTGCACGCCGGCGGAAAGTTCAACAACGATCAATACAGGTTCTCCGGTGGCCTGCACGGGGTCGGTGTCTCGGTGGTCAACGCGTTGTCCAAGAATCTGGAAGTATGGATTCGGCGCAACGGCAAGGAATACAACATGAGTTTCGTTAACGGCAAGCGCCGCGGGAAACTCGACGTTGTCGGAAGCGTCGGTAAGAACAACACTGGAACGACGCTCCGCTTCTGGCCGGATCCCCAATATTTCGACAGCGCCTCATTCTCGGTTTCACGCATCAAGCACGTCTTGCGCGCGAAAGCCGTGCTCTGCCCCGGCCTGGATGTGCGCCTGGAGGTCGAAAAACCGAAAGAGAAGCAGCGTTGGCAGTACTCGGGCGGGCTGCAAGAGTATTTGCTGGAAGCGCTGGGCGAGAAATCCGAATCACTGCCGGAGGATCCGTTCACGGGAACGCTGAACGCCAAGCGCGAAGCAGTGGAGTGGGCGCTGGTCTGGCGCACGGACGGCGCTGCGCCGATCGCTGAAAGTTACGTCAATCTGATTCCGACGCCGCAGGGTGGTACCCATGTGAACGGGCTTCGTGCCGGGCTGACCGAGGCGCTGCGCGAATTCTGTGATTTTCGCACCCTGCTGCCGCGCGGTATCAAGCTCGCTCCGGAGGACGTATGGGAAGGCGTGTCGTTCATACTTTCCGTCAAGATGGAGGACCCGCAATTCTCCGGCCAGACGAAGGAGCGACTGGGCTCAAGAGAATGCGCCGGATTCGTCAGCGGTGTCGTCAAGGACATGTTTGCGCTGTGGCTGAATCAGCACCCGGAGTCCGGAGACGAAATCGCTCAGTTGGCTATCGACAACGCGCAGACTCGTCTGAAAGCCGCGAAAAAGATCGTTCGCAAGCGCGTCGTCGCCGGCCCGGCACTACCTGGCAAGCTGGCTGATTGTACGAGTCAGGAGCCGACACTCGCGGAACTGTTTCTCGTAGAAGGCGACTCGGCGGGCGGTTCGGCCAAGCAGGCCCGAAATCGCGAAACCCAGGCGGTAATGCCGCTTCGTGGCAAGATTCTTAACACCTGGGAAGTCGAGCCCGGCCAGTTGCTGGCATCGCAGGAAGTGCACAACATCAGCGTCGCGCTCGGAGTCGATCCCGGATCCGACAAGCTCGAAGATCTGCGCTACCACAAGATCTGCATACTTGCCGACGCGGATTCCGACGGATTGCACATTGCTGCGCTGCTTTGTGCGCTGTTTCTCAAGCATTTTCGTCCACTCGTCGATGCCGGTCATGTATTCGTCGCGATGCCGCCGTTGTTCCGCGTTGACGTCGGCAAGGAGGTCTTCTACGCGCTGGATGAAGCGGAGAAGGACATGATTCTCGACCGGATAGAGGCAGAGAAGAAGTCGGGCAAAGTGTCCGTTACGAGATTCAAGGGCCTGGGCGAGATGAATCCTTCGCAGCTGCGAGAGACGACGATGGCGAGCGAAACGCGACGCTTGATTCAGCTGACTGTTGCCGGAAAAGATAAAGCCGAGCAGATGCTCGACATGTTGTTGGCGAAGAAACGCGCGCCGGACCGACGCCAATGGTTGCAGGAGAAGGGAAACCTGGCGGACGTCTGATCGAGAGGGACCGATGAGAGAACAGGAACTCAATTTCGAAGGAATCGAGCAGGTGCCTCTGGCGTCGTTCACTGAACGAGCCTATCTCGATTACTCCATGTACGTGATTCTGGACCGCGCGTTGCCGTTCATCGGCGATGGCCTGAAGCCGGTGCAGCGGCGCATCGTCTACTCGATGAGCGACCTCGGTATGTCCGCTGCGGCAAAACCGAAGAAAGCGGCGCGCGCCGTCGGCGACGTCATCGGAAAATTTCATCCGCACGGCGACTCGGCTTGTTACGAAGCGATGGTTCACATGGCGCAGCCGTTCAGTTATCGCTATCCGCTCGTCGACGGTCACGGTAACTGGGGATCACAGGATGATCCCAAGTCGTTCGCAGCCATGCGTTACACGGAGGCCCGACTGACCCGCTATGCCCAGGTCTTGCTGGCAGAACTCGGCCAGGGAACGGTCGACTGGCAGCCGAATTTCGACGGTACGCTGCAGGAACCAGTCGTGTTGCCGGCACAGTTGCCGAATTTGCTGCTGAACGGCACCAGCGGAATCGCGGTCGGAATGTCGACGGACGTTCCGCCGCACAATGCCCGCGAGGTAGTCGCCGCGCTCGTTCGGTTGCTGGACAATCCCAAGACGACACTGAGTGGCATCAGCAAGTACATCAAAGGTCCCGATTTTCCGACCGGCGGCGAAATGATCTCGTCGAGGAAGGAAATTTCACAGATCTACAAGACCGGATCCGGAACGTTGCGGTTGCGCGCCCGCTACGAAATCCAGAATGGCGAGATCGTCGTAACGGAGCTTCCGTACCAGGTTTCCGGCGCGAAAGTTCTGGAGCAGATAGCGGCACAGATGCGCGCGAAGAAGCTTCCGATGGTCGAAGATCTGCGTGACGAGTCGGATCATGAGTCGCCGATCCGGCTCGTGCTGACACCGCGATCCAATCGCGTGGATACGGACTCGACGATGAGTCACCTGTTCGCAACAACCGATCTGGAGCGGTCGATACGAGTCAATCTCAACGTGATCGGCCTCGACGGTCGCCCTGCCGTGTTCGGCCTGAAGGCGATACTCGAGGAGTGGCTCGAATTTCGCGTCGCGACCGTCAAGCGCCGCCTGAATTTCCGGCTCGACAAGGTTGCGAGCCGCCTGCACATCCTCGACGGACTGCTCATCGCTTATCTCAATATCGACGCCGTCATCAAGATTATCCGCAGCGAGGATAAGCCGAAGCCGGTTCTCATGAAGCGCTTCAAGCTCAGCGACACGCAGGCCGAAGCCATACTCGAGCTGAAGCTCAGGCATCTCGCTCGCCTCGAAGAAGTGCGTATCCGCGGCGAGCAGGAAGAGCTCGCTGCGGAGAAAGTCGATCTTCAAAAGATACTGCGCTCCAAGGTGAAGCTCACGAAGCTCATCAAGAAGGAGCTACTCGAACTCGCGGAGACCCATGGCGACGAGCGTCGTACCGAACTCGTCGAGCGCGACGCAGCTCAGGCTCTGGACGAATCCGAACTCGTCTCGAGCGAGCCCGTAACGGTCGTGTTGTCCGAGCGCGGCTGGGCGCGGGCGGCGAAGGGCCACGAGGTCGACGCGGACGCGTTGAATTACCGCTCGGGCGACCAGTTTCTCGCTTCAGCGATCGGTCGCAGCAATCAGCTTGCCGTGTTCATGGACAGTACCGGTCGAGCTTACAGCCTCGCGGCTCACACCTTGCCTTCCGCGCGCGGGCAGGGTGAACCGCTGTCCGGACGGCTCAAGCCGCCCGATGGGTCGACGTTTCGCGCCGTACTGCTGGGAGCCGCCGAGGATCGCTGCGTGTTGGCGTCGTCCGCTGGCTACGGTTTCGTCGTAAGACTCGGCGATCTGCACTCGCGCAACAAAGCCGGGAAAGCGGCGCTTTCCGTTCCGAAGGGCTCGTCCGTCGTTCCGGCAGCCACAGTGGGCGAAGGGGCGCTCTACGTCGCGGCCGTGTCGACCGATGGCCGATTGCTCGTCTTCGATCTCGAGGAACTGCCGGAGCTGACCAGGGGCAAAGGCAACAAGATCCTGGGTTTACCGGCCAAGAGCGACATCGAACTGGCCGCGATCTGCGTGCTCGGCGAAGAACAGGCGCTGAAGATCGTGGCCGGTCAACGGCAGATGACGCTGAAGTCGAAGGACCTCGACCACTACTATTCCTATCGTGGCAGGCGTGGCAGCGCGTTGCCACGAGGCTGGCGGAAGGTCTCGCGCCTCATCGCCGAGTGACCTGGGTCAGCCGGCGTTGCGGGAGCGGCGATCCGGCTGGATCGAAGACCCGTCGGATTCGAGTTCGAGTTCGGGCGTATCGCTGCCGGCTGGATTCAGCGTGATCTGCGGACCGCGTGTCGTGTCATGTTCGACCCGGTCGCTCGACGCAGGCGGCGATTCCGGTAGTTCCATCTGCGCCGAATCCCGCGCCGCGTCTGTCGTTACCGGCGCGTCGGATTCAGCGCCGGCTTCCTGGCCCAGCACGATCGGTGTCGGTGCCACCGCTTCTTCGAGAACCACCTCGGCTTCCCGAACGTAGTGACCCTGCATGTACGGAATGCCGAGCTGGAACAGCACGGCCATCGAGTTGGCGTCCTCGATACGCTCGGCGATCGTTGCGATGCCTTTTTGCTTGGCGGCGCTGGCAAACTTCTGAACGTCGTCTTGTCGAGTCTGGTTGCTCGAGATGCTCTGCATGAGTGAGCCGTCGATCTTCAGGAAATTCATGGGCACGTTGTTAAGAATGCGCATCGGATCGCGGCCGATACCGAAGTGCTCGACCGCAAACTTGAATCCCAGTTCCGACAAGCCGCTCGAAAGTTCCTTGACCTGCTTGAGGTGGCGGTTCACGACCTCCTCGCTGACCTGAAAACAAATCGAGCCGGCGTCGATACTCGCCCTTTCGAGCTCTGATTCCAGCCAGCCGAGCAGAGTTCCGTCGACGATCGATTCCTTTGACAGCTTGACCAGCAGCAAGTCGGGATTGTTCTCTTCTGCATAAGCGAGCGACGCACCGACGACCCAGCGATCGATCGTCTTGAGCATGGAGTGGCGTTCTGCCGCCGGCATGAATTCTGTGGCGGGCACTTCCTCGCCTTCCTCATCGAGCATGCGCATGACGGTGTCGAAACGCGCGCCTTCCTCGCCCGTGAGACTCACTATCGGCAGATGTACGAGCTGGAAGCTGTTGTTGAGCAGAGCGCTTTTGATTTTCTCTACCCAGACGAGATCGAAACGGCGGATGCGCGTGCTGTCGTCCGAAATCTCCGCGAGTACTACCTGATTGCCGCCCCGCTGTCGGCCGCGATGATTCGCCTGCTCGGCTTCGATCACCAGCGACTCGACGCGGTCGGCTCCGCGCGTCACTTCTGTCAGGCCAAGTGTGCAGCTGACGGAAACGGTTTTTTCAGCGATCTCGAAGAGGTGGTCGGAAATCGTGGTTATCGCGTTCTCCGCCCAGGCCTCGACATCTCGCAGCGTTCCACGCTCGAGCAGCACCGTAAATACGACACCGCCAAAGCGCCCGTAGATGTCCTTGGGTTGCGTGAGGCCGCGAAGGACCTCTGCCAGCTGTATCAGCACATCCTCGCTGGCGAGCGGCCCGATATCGTCCTTGATATCGCCGAAATTATCCGGCCGAAGATAAGCGAGCGCGCGAACGCCGCCGTGAGGGTTCGTCTTGAGGCGCTCATTGAGCATCTCGACGAAATGGCGTCGATGGTAGAACCCGGTAATCGGATCTCGATGAACGGTCTCTTCGACGAGCTGCTGTGGCTCGGTAGCCTGGGTCTTGTGGTGGCTGACCTTGATCAACACGGCAACTTCGCCGTCGAACGTCGTCCGCTCCAGCTGGATTTCGATCGGTGCCGTTGCGCCGCCCTCGGACAATGCGATAATTCGCAACGGCTTTTTGTCCCACTGTCCATTTGTACAAGCCATCAGCCCGCCCTTCAGCGTTGCCCGGCTACCCAGCTCGACGCAGTCCATTAGCGGAAGGCCAATGATCTCGTCGGGGTTGTCGTGCCCGAACAATCGCGCCCAGGCAAGATTCGCCTCTACGAGGACACCCTCCTGGGCGCAGCTGATCGCGTCTTCGGTACCGGCTTTCAGCTTCGTCAGCTGTTTGCGGTATTCCGACGCAGATTCGAGCGTTTCGGTCAAGGCTCGCTCGAGGCGAAAAGCACGTAATTCGCGCTCGGCGACCTTGCAGAGCCGCTCGGTATTTTTGATGGAAACGAGGTCCTGCGCACCGGCGTTCATGGCGGCGACTATCGACGCCTCGTCGACTTGGTTCGTTACGACAACGAGCGGGACCATGGAGCCGAATTCAGTTCGGATACGCGCAATTTTGGCGATACCTTCGGGATCGCCATCGGAGAACAGCCACAGCATCGACGCTGAACGCTCGGCCAGTGCTTTGCCCACACGGTCGATGCCGTTTATCCAGTGACAGCGCACGGCATGCCCGGCGTCGCGAAGCGTTCGATTGATCAGCTCGACATGCTCTTCGCGGTCAGTGAGGACAATGAACGGCTCATGCGCCTGACTCATTCCTTAGGAATTCCTTCTAGCTTTATCGGCGCTGTAACGGCCAAGTTGCCAGATACTAGCACCCGAGCCTCGTTGCAAACGGGCACGCATCACAGATGACTTTCCGCGAGCGGCGTTTTACTTAATTCGCCAGGGATTTCGCGGACCAGTCTGGGGACGAGATAGCCCGGAACCCGCTGTCTCAGCGCTGCGATCAGGCTCGAGGCCTCTACGTCTTCGATCTCGAAGTGTGCCGTGCCGCTAACGCGGTCCAGTTGATGCAGGTAGTACGGCAATATGCCGGCATCGAACAGCCGATAGCCAAGCGCCTCGAGGCTATCGGCGTCAGCATTTACGCCGCGCAGCAGGACGGACTGATTCAGCAGTGTGGCGCCGCACTCGCTGAGCGCGGTCAACGCCGCGATGACCGCTTCGTCGATTTCGTTCGCGTGATTGCAGTGGGTGACAATAACGATTCTCAGGCGGGACCGTTGCAGGATTTCGAGCAATCCGGCGTCTATTCGCTCCGGAAGTACGATCGGGAAGCGGCTGTGAATCCTGAGGGTCTTCAGCGTATCGACGGAGGACAGCTCGGATATCAAGTTTTCCAGCCTGGCGTTCGACAGGCTCAACGGGTCGCCTCCCGAGAGAATGATCTCGCGGACGGCGGGCTGGCCGCGAAGACGCCGTGCAACTTCTGCAGTGGCGGAGCCCGGCAGGGCATCTGCGTGATAGGGGTAGTGGCGGCGGAAACAGTAGCGGCAATGCAGCGGGCACGCACCAGTCGTGATCAGCAGCGCGCGCGCCGCATATTTCTCGAGCATGCCGCCTCTGCTCAGAGACACTTCCTGCAGCGGATCGGGCAAGAATCCAGGCGTGTCGTATAGCTCGGCTTCGACGGGCAGCACCTGACGCAAGAGCGGGTCGCAGGGATCTCCACGTCGCATCCGTGCGATGTAGCTGCGAGGTACGCGCAGGGGAAAATCGTTGCGCGCCGGCTGTACCCAATCGACGTCAGTCGAATCGACGCCCACCATTTCGAGCAGCTCGCCGACCGAAGTGACGGCGTCCCGAAGCGCGCGCTGCCAGCTTTCGGCCGGCGCGATGCTGTCAGCGAGCGTCGCCGTCGAAGCGCTGCTCATCTGTATCGGTTCGCTTCCGCGTGGCTTGTCGGTATCATCGCCGCTTCCCCAAACTCGGCTTCGGCCGAAGAGCAAGAATGTCATGGCGAGTTATAGCACCAATGAGTTCCGGGGGGGGTTGAAAATCATTCTCGATGGAGATCCCTGCGCGATCCTGGAGAACGAATTCGTCAAACCCGGCAAGGGGCAGGCGTTTAATCGCGTCAAGATCAGGAATTTAAAGACCGGACGCGTGGTCGAGAAGACGTTCAAGTCAGGCGAGTCGGTTGAAGCGGCAGACGTCGTAGAGCAGGACATGCAGTACCTGTATACCGATGGCGAGTTCTGGCACTTCATGTTCCCGGACACTTTCGAGCAGCTTCCTGCCGACGACAATGCCGTTGCCGATGCGAAACTATGGTTGCGCGAGCAGGATATCTGCGCCGTGACGCTATGGAACGGTACACCGCTACTGGTCGCTCCGCCCAACTTCGTCGAGCTCAGTATCGTCGAAACCGATCCCGGCGTTCGCGGCGATACGGCCCAGGGAGGCGTTAAACCGGCCAAGCTCGAAACGGGCGCTGTCGTCAGGGTGCCGTTATTCGTCGAAGAAGGCGAGGTCGTTAAAGTGGACACGCGCAGCGGCGAATACGTGTCACGCGCGAAAAAGTAGATCCGGGACCCGCCTACCGATGCGAGAACGTTACGGCCGCGCGGATCGAGTCGAGTCCGGCCGCGAGCGCGATAACGCGATCGACGCCGACGGCGACGCCAGCGCAGTCCGGTAATCCCGCGGCGAGCGCGTCGAGAAACCGTTCATCGAGCGGAGGCGCAAGGCGGCCGGCTGCACGCCGGTCTGCGACGTCTGATTCGAAGCGAGCGCGCTGTTCTCCGGCATCGGTCAGTTCGGCGTAGCCGTTCGCGAGTTCGACGCCACCGCAGAATACTTCGAACCGCGCTGCGACCGGAGGATCGTCGTTTTTGAGCTTCGCGAGCGCAGCCTGACTCGAGGGATAATCGTAAACGAAGGTCAGGGCGCGAGGGTCGAAGCTGGGCATGACGATTTCGCTCAGCGCGAGATCGAGCATCGCATCCTTATCGACGTCAGCGGGAATATCGATGCCGTGAGCCGTTATTTTCTCGTGGACATCGCCGTGGTCCGCGTTGGCGTCGATGCCGACGACTGTCTGAAACACCTCCCAGTAGCGCAGACGCACGGGACCGGCCAATTCTCGCCGCGGCGCCAGCAACCGCGTCAGCAATTCCTCGACCTCGGCCATCAGGAGCCGTTCGTCCCAGCCAACGCGATACCATTCCAGCAGCGTGAATTCGGGTTCGTGCCAGCGGCCTGCTTCGCCGTCGCGGAACACCCGGCAGACCTGAAAAATGTCCCCGGAGCCGGCGGCAAGGAGCCGCTTCATTGCGTGCTCGGGTGACGTGTGCAGAAATCCGCGGTCGCCGCGAACGGATCTGCCGGAGACGCTGAGCGCGTCGAGCGCCGTATCCGTCGTTCCTGATGCCGACAGCGCCGGCGTGTCGACCTCGAGGACGTCCCTCAACGCGAAGTACTCGCGAATCTCCTGCAGCAGCGCAGCCCGCAACGCGAGCGTTTCGAGCGTAGCGGTAGGATGCCAATCGGAATTCGTCACGGTTGACTGCCTTCGCAAAAAGTCCCGAGCGCTTCGCCGACGCGCAGCGATTGCGGCGCTGTCAGTCCGGTCTCCCATTGCAGCGTCGCGGCCGGTAACAGCAAGACGACTGTTGAGCCCAAATTAAACCGCGCGATCTCGTCGCCACGGTCGTAGCACCGCTGCGGCGAACCGGGGTCCTGCCACAGCCGTGATTTACCGCTCGGTATTTCACCCAGCCACTGCGTCGTAATACTGGAAACGTTCAACGCGCCGATCAAAGCGACGACCATGGGACCGGCAGCGGTATCGAACCAGCAGAGAGCTCGCTCGTTGCGGCAGAACAGTCCCGGTATCCGTGCTACGGACGCGCTATTGACGCTGAAGCGCCTGCCGGGGATGTATCGCGTCCGCGTCAGTGTTCCCGCCAGAGGCATGTGAACCCGATGGTAGTTATGCGGTGCGAGGTAGATAGTAGCGAAACCGCCGAATGCGGCCTCCGTTTGGCCGCCGACGGTTTCGCCAAGCAGTTCGCTCAGTCCGTAGCCGACTCCCTTCGCTTCGATGAGCTTGCCCGGGGCCGCGATCCCGAACTCGCTGAGCGTTCCATCGGCCGGCGATATCAGCGTTTCTTCGTCGCCGGAGACCGGTCGTGCGTCGCTTCTGAGTGCGCGTGTAAAAAAGGCATTGAAACTCGCGTAGGCGTCGAGGTCGGGCTGCTCGGCTTCTGCGAGATCGATATTGAAACGTCTTGCGAACCAGCGGATCAGCGGGTTCTTGATTGCCGGCTTCCGCGATCTGGCGATACGGTAAACGCAAGAGGCCAGAAGGCGCTGCGGGAGCAGATACTGCGCCCACACCGATAGCGCGGACATCATAAGCCGGCCGCTGACTCCGACCTTGTGCTCAGATACCGGTGACGGACGAGCAGGAAGTCCGAGGCGATGATCCCTGCGTCGTGCGGAGCGCTGAAGATCGCCACGACTTCCGAGTCATACCCGACGACGAAGATCGTCGAGTTGTGAGTGACGTTATAGGCCTCCGCATCGCCATGCCGGTGGCGTTCGACAACGACCCCGAGTGCTGCTGTCAGAGCTGTCATCGCTTCATCCGGGCCGGTGACGCCGTTGAAAGCGGGATCGAAGTTATCGAGGTAGCGGCGTATGCGCTGCGGCGAATCGCGCTCGGGGTCGACGCTTGCGAAAAGTACGTCCGGTACTTCCACGCCTCGCTCGCGCAAGTCATCGCTGGCAGTCGCAAGCGTCTGCATCGTAAGTGGGCAGATGTCGGGGCAGTGTGTGAAGCCGAAAAACAGGAGCGTGAAGCGATCTTTCAGATCGGCCGTTGAGAACGGCTGTCCCCGCGCGTTGACGAGGCTGACGTCGGGCAGTGCAAGGAGCCCCGGAAGCACGGTCGCGACTTGCGGCTCGGGCAAGCTCTGCCGGAAATTGGACATCCAGACGGTCGCGCCCGCAAGCAGCACCAGCGAGATGACGAGAACTCTGAGCATGGGTCCGATCACGCGCCGGATTATCTCATAAGGAGTATTATCCGCGGCCCATGATGCAGGATGACCTCCAGCACCGACTGACGACCGCAAGATCCGGTCCCGAATGCGTCGAGGTCATCGCGGGATATTTCGCGGAACTCGGTCTCGTCTACGGTCATGGCACGGACAATCCGGCCGACGAAGCACACTGGCTCATTCGTGCTGCGCTTTCCTGGGATGACGCGGCGTATCTGGCCGCACCCGCCGAACCGATCGCGCAACGCATCGCCGATCTGGCCCGCAGGCGTGCCGTCGAGCGGGTTCCGCTTGCCTATCTTTTGAACGAAGCGTGGTTTGCGGGACTGCAGTTCTATGTGGACGAGAACGTTCTCATCCCGCGCTCGCCGCTTGCGGAACTGATCGAGCGCCAGTTCGAACCCTGGTGCACGCTGCGCCCCGGGGAGCGCTTACTCGACCTCGGCACCGGCAGCGGCTGCCTCGCGATCGCGGCGGCACATCACTGTCCCGGGCTGGAAGTCGATGCCGTCGAGTTCGAGCCCGGCGCGGCGCGCGTTGCTCGACGCAATATCTCCGGGCATGAGGCCGGCGCACGTGTTCGGCTTCTCGAGGGAGACCTGTTCGCGCCGGTCGATGGGCGCTATCGGATCATTCTTTCGAACCCCCCTTATGTGCCGGACGCGCGCCTCGACGATTTGCCTCGCGAATACGGTCACGAGCCGGAGATCGCGCTCGCCGGTGGACCGACCGGCCTCGCTATCGTGGACCGGATCCTGGCCGAGGCGCCCGATTACCTGCTCGACGACGGTATTTTGCTGATGGAAGTCGGCGAAGCGGAGCAGGCCCTCTCGGCAGCGCATCCGCAGTTGCCGGCGACCTGGCTCGAGTTCGAAGCGGGTGGCGATGGCGTGCTCGTATTGACCCGTAGCGAATTGGCTGGATACTTAACGGGTTAGGCATCAAAAGCGGCGGCGAATTTACGCAACCGGCCTGCGACAAGGGATCCGAGGCAATGGCTGGCGATACATTCGGCAAGATATTCACCGTGACGACCTTTGGCGAGAGCCATGGGCCGGGCATGGGCTGTGTTGTGGACGGCTGTCCGCCTGGACTCGAGTTGTCCGAAGCCGACATTCAGGCCGACCTCGATCGCCGCCGTCCCGGCCAGTCGCGGCACGTCACGCAACGCAAGGAGCCGGACGCTGTCAAAATACTGTCCGGCGTGTTCGAGGGTGTGACGACCGGTACTGCAATCGGTCTCTTCGTCGAGAACGTCGATCAGCGTTCTCGCGACTATACGAAAATCAAGGACCGGTTCCGGCCCGGGCACGCTGACTACACCTACCAGCAGAAGTACGGTATCCGCGATTATCGCGGCGGGGGCCGCGCGTCGGCTCGAGAGACCGTAATGCGAGTGGCGGCGGGCGCAATTGCGCGAAAATATCTTGCGGAGAGGCTCGGTCTGACGATTGCCGGGTATCTGGCGCAGCTCGGCCCGCATCGTGTCGAGCCGCGAGACCTGAGTATCGTCAACAGCAACCCGTTCTTCTGTGCCGATCCCGACATGTTGGAGACTCTCGAGAACTACATGATCGAGCTGCGCCGCCAGGGAGACTCGATAGGCGCGCGTATCACGGTTCGCGCAACCGGCGTGCCCCCGGGCCTCGGCGAGCCCGTTTTCGACAAGCTCGAGGCGTCGATAGCGCATGCACTGATGAGCATCAATGCAGTCAAGGGCGTTGAG
Source organism: Rhodospirillaceae bacterium (assembly GCA_024638465.1). Taxonomy (GTDB): domain Bacteria; phylum Pseudomonadota; class Gammaproteobacteria; order Steroidobacterales; family Rariloculaceae; genus SMWC01. Next base: position 26,740 of record JAHEKF010000016.1, read on the forward strand.
TTCGGTGATGGCTTCCGCGTCGTCGAGCAGCATGGCAGCGAACATCGCGATGAGATGAATCCGGACGGGTTTGCAAAGAACTCTTCCGGTGGGACGCTTGGTGGGATCTCGTCGGGACAGGACATCGTTGCGAGTATCGCGATGAAGCCGACGTCGAGTATTCAGGTGCCCGGAGCGACGATAGATCGGGACGGAAAAGCGGCAGATATCGTCACGACCGGGAGGCACGATCCCTGCGTCGGCTTACGCGCGACACCAATCGCCGAGGCGATGCTCGCGCTGACGCTCATGGATCACTATTTGCGTCACCGGGCGCAGAACGCCGACGTAGCCTCTTCGACGCCTTCGATCGGTGTCGAAAAAAAGGCCTGACCGCTTTGATCAGACACGGACAATACTGACACCATGTCCAGGACTTTCGACGTAGCCGTAGTCGGCGCGACCGGATTGGTCGGCGACTCGATGATTCGTATTCTCGAAGAGCGAAATTTCCCGGTCGGGAAGCTTTATCCGCTCGCGAGTGCGCGTTCGGCCGGGCGCAGCGTCGACTTTCGCGATCGAGCGTGTCAAGTCGAAGTTCTCGACGGCTTCGACTTCCACAAAGTTCAGGTCGCGTTTTTCTCGGCGGGCGGATCGGTATCGGCCGAACACGCGCCGCGCGCCGCAGCCGACGGCGCCGTCGTGATCGACAATACTTCGCATTTTCGCTACGAAGACGATATTCCTCTGGTGGTGCCGGAGTGCAATGCGGCGCGCATTGCCGACTATGCGAAGCGCGGCATTATCGCCAATCCGAACTGTTCGACCATACAGATGGTCGTCGCGCTGAAGCCGATCCACGCTGCCGTGGGTATCGAACGAATCAACATTGCGACCTACCAGGCAACCTCGGGCGCGGGGCGCAGCGCGATGGAGAATCTGACCGCGCAAACCAAGGCGCTGCTGGCGGGTACAGCGGTCGACGCCGGCGGCGGAGAGAAGCCGGTGGCGTTCAACGCCGTGCCGAAAATCGCGCACCTCCTGGACACGGGTTACACGATGGAGGAGATGAAGCTGATTTGGGAAACGCGCAAGATACTCGAGGATCCGGACATTATGGTAAATCCCACCTGCGTTCGTATCCCCGTATTCATCGGCCATTCCGAAGCAGTGCATATCGAAACCCGAACCAAAATCACAGTTCCGGAAGCGCGCAAACTGTTAAATAGTGCGGCAGGGGTAGAGCTCATGGACGGTGATGGTCCTGGCGAGTACCCCACGGCGGCGACCGATGCGGCCCACCGCGATGCCGTCTACGTCGGGCGAATTCGCGAGGATTTGTCTCACCCGCGGGGTTTGGCGATGTGGGTTGTCGCCGACAATGTACGCAAAGGCGCTGCCTTGAATAGCGTACAAATCGCGGAGATTTTGGTAAATGAAGTTATGTAATGTATCGTTTGGCCCGGTTGTTAAAGAGTTTTTTCAGCTTCGGTGCGTTTAGCGTGCCGATGGGGAGCTGGACGGTTTTAATTAGGGGATATTCCATGTCACCGACGGCACGTTGGGGTGGTCTCATTCTGTGGTTTCTGGCGCCCGCAGCGTGGGCGCTTGGTCTCGGCGATATCGAGCTCGACTCGGCGCTGAATCAGCCATTGAGGGCCGAAATTCTTCTGGTGTCTGCGACTGAGGAAGAGCTCTCGAGTCTGCGTATCACACTCGCCGACGCGGAGACTTTCGACCGCTATGGCCTCGACCGGCCGAATTTCCTCGAAGGAATCGATTTTCAGCTCGTCGGCGACGCACCGGGCGGTGCGGTCGTCGCGGTCAGCTCCGATCAGCCGATAGCCGAGCCATTCGTCACCATCTTGATAGAGGCAAACTGGTCGCGCGGGCGAATTCTGCGCGAGTACACGGTCCTGCTCGATCCTCCGGTATTGTTGCCCGTTCCCGCGGTAGCGGAATCGGTAGCACCCGCGCAGTCCGGCGCTTCAGCCGCTGCGCAGCCCGCGGCGCCGATTCAACGGCCCGCCGCGGCGGCACCAACGCCCGTAACAACAGCGCCGCCGGCACCGGCGCCGACGACGCAACCGGTAACGCAGGCGGCACAGCAATCTGCGCAGCCCGCCACACAACCTGCCGCCACCGTCTCGACTCCGGCCAGCTATGGGCCGATTCAATCGGCGGAGACGCTCTGGTCGATCGCCGATCGGTTCCGCCCGACCGGCGTCACGATTAACCAGATGATGGTTGCCGTTTACCAGGCAAACCCGCAGGCGTTCAGCGGCAACATGAATACCCTGCATCAGGGCGCAACACTCACGCTACCGCAACCCGGCGCTTTCTCCGCGCTGAGTGCGGCTGCCGCAACTCAGGAAGTTCAGCGACAAACCGCGCTTTGGCAAGGTGCGAGCGAGGCCCAGGCCCGCCTGCGTCTCGTCACGCCGGAAACCGCGACTGAAATTCCAGCGGGCGCGACGTCGGCGGCCGACGGCCCGACGGGTGCGGGTCTGGCTGGCGGTACCGGTGCAGCCGACCAATCCGGTGCGCAAATCGCGGAACTGGAAGGTGAGCTCCAGACGCTTCGTGCCGAGCTCGACGACAGCCAGGCGCTGCTCTCGATTCGCGACCAACAGCTGCAGGAACTTCAGGATCAGCTGCGCGCCGTTCAGGAACAGCAGGACGCGACCGGTACAGCCGGAACGGGTCCGGCTCCGCAACCCGTGGCGTCGGAAGCCGGTGTCGATCTCGAAGAAGAGCCGCTGTTCGCGGATGAAACCGCGCCTGCGGAAGCAGACGCAGAGCCGGCGCCCGCCACAACCGTGCCGCCTGCTGTCACGCAGGTTGTCACGACCAGCGAGCCCTCGCTGGTTGCGCGTATTCTGGGCTGGCTGGGTAACCCGATTCTCTGGATTGGTCTCGGACTGCTGGCGCTCGTCGGCGCAGCGGCCTGGTTCCTGCGTTATCGTCAACAGGATGTCGATGATGTAACCGGGCGTTGGGAAGCCCTCGAAGCCGACGTCGGCGAGGGCGAGGACGATGCGCGGGCTGCGACCGACAGGATGCGGCAACAGCAGGGCCTCGATGACGCGTTCCAGGTCGAAGAACAAGCTCCAACGGATATCGAACCGGCCGCGGAAGCGAGAGCGGAAGTAGAACCGGAACCGTTGATCCGTTCGGACGACGGGGTAGACGAACTCGATTCGTCGTTGCTTGCGTCGACCGGCCTTCAGTCCGACGATGAGTTACCCGGCGAAACGCTGACGATTGGAGTCCCGCCGGCGGATTCGGACGCCGTCGCTGACGATACGCTTTCGAACCAGACCGTTATCAATCTCGAACAGGCGGATCCGATTGCCGAAGCCGATTTCCACATGGCCTACGGTCTCTATGATCAGGCTGCCGAACTCGTCGAGAAAGCGCTCGAAGCCGAACCGGGTCGGCGCGATTTGACGCTCAAGTTGCTGGAAGTCTTTTTCGTTTGGGGGAATAAGGATTCGTTCCTCAATACGGCGCAGGCCCTGCATGCCGAAATCGGCTCAGGCGGCGACTCCGACTGGGACAAGGTCGTGATCATGGGCAAGCAGATCTGCCCGGACGACGCGTTGTTTTCTGCCGCACCAGCTTCCGGCGGTGCCGTGGACGTCGATCTCGACGCGGGCGATTCGCCCGAGCTCGACATGGCATTCGCCGCCGATGACGATGCCGGTGTCGATCTCGATCTTGGCGACCTGGGAGACGGCGAAGTCGATCTCTCGCTCGAATCGAGCGGCACGGTGGAGCAGCCTTCGAAAGAAGCCGATAGCATCGACCTCGACCTCGACCTCGGCTTCGGATCGGGTGACACGCTCGAGCAGGCGTCGGACGACGCGTTGGATCTCGGGCTCGAGTCCGGCGGCATGGCGGAGCAGGCGCCGGACGATGCGCTCGACCTCGATCTTGGAGCCGGCAGCGCAGAAGACCTGCTGACCGACGACGCGCTGGATCTCGGTGACCAGACGGCTGCGGGTCTCGAAGCGGCGCTGATCGATCCCGATGCGGCGGACGATGCCGGCAGCGCGACTGATATAGCGGAAGCCGAAATCGAAGACGCATTGAACGAACTCCCTGACGCTTTCGATGATTTGCCCGATGCAGAAGTGCAGGCTGACGCAGCGGGGGAGGCCGGCGATACCGTCGGCGGAGATCTCGATGAAACCGAAACCGTGATCGATGACCTCGCTGCCACGCAAGAGTCGCCGACCGTGGAGACCCCGATTTCCGAAACGCCCGATCACACGGGAAGCGTGACAGACGTTGCGGAAGGTCCGCTCGTGGAGCTCGACAGCACCGGCGAGCTGCCGGTCGTGGACGAGCCGGTCGCGGCCGAGGCGCAGGATTCCGGAATTCGCACTGCTGAAATCGATCTCGACGATCTGGGGCTGGATGTCGAGGACCTCACTGATCTGACCGGCGATCTCAGCGTGCTCGCCGCGGCAGATGACGATCTCGAGACCAGCGACGAGGATGACACCGCGATTGACGAGGCTGGTGTCCTGACGTCCGAGGGCGTTGCCGATGTTCTTCAGGAGGATGAAGACGCCGAGCCGTTGGGTGAGAACGATCAAACGCTGCTCGCGCCCGGCGGTGACGACGCGGACGAGGCGACGATCAGCGACGATGATGCGACGCTGCTCGCGCCGGGAACCGGCGACTCGACTTTCATGGGGATCGGTGACGAGGACGCAACCCTGCTCGCCTCCGAATACAGTGACGAGGACGGGACCGGCAATACGAAGCAAATGGAGCAGATCTCGGCCGCGGATTTCGGCCTGGATGATTTACCGGATGACGTTGCCGACGCGGCAGGAGCTGAAGTCGCCGATGTGACCGACGCAACTGCGAGCATCGATCTCGACCTCGCGGACCTCGAGTCCGCGCTCGAAGACAGCGATACGGTAGAGCAGCCGATCGCGAAATCGGTCGGGTCCGATCTCCTCGGCGGCGGGGAGCCCCCGGATCTGAATCTCGATGCGGGATCCGGTGCCGATGGAAGTACAACCCGCAGCGGCATGCTCGATCCGCATACGATGACGATGACGGAAGTCGGCACCAAACTGGATCTTGCGCGCGCGTATATGGACATGGGCGATCCCGACGGTGCGAAGAGTATCCTCGAAGAAGTGATCGAGGAAGGCGATGAGGGCCAGCAGCAGGAAGCCAAGGGTCTGATCGACAACCTCTAGTCAACCGCGTTTTGCGCATCGCTCTCGGTCTCGAATACGACGGTACGGACTTCGTCGGCTGGCAAGCTCAGCGCGACGAGCGCAGTGTGCAGCAGACGCTTTCAGAGGCGATCTCTGTGGTTGCCGACCATCGGGTCACGGTGGCCGGATCCGGTCGAACGGATGCCGGTGTGCACGCGCTGCAGCAAGTGGCTCACTTCGATACCGAGTCGCAACGCGAGGAGCGCCAGTGGCTGCTCGGAATCAATTCCAATCTTTCTGCCGATATCGCCGTACAGTGGGTCAGGCTTGTCGACGGCTCGTTCGATGCGCGGCGCTCGGCGCTCTGGCGTCGCTATCGCTATCTCATCATGCAACGCAGCGTTCGCTCGGCGCTCATGCATCGGCGGACCTGGTGGTTACGTGAGAATCTCGATTGCGGTGCGATGTCGGCAGCTGCCACGAACTGGCTAGGGGAGAACGACTTCTCGGCGTTTCGTGCGGCGGGCTGTCAGTCGTCGACGCCGATGCGCAGGCTCATGGTCGTCGGGATCCACGAGCTAGACTCGTTGATTTCCTTCGAATTCACGGCGAATGCATTTCTACAGCACATGGTCAGGAACATCGTGGGCGTTCTGGTAAAGATCGGCACGGGAGCAGCGCCGCCGGCATGGGGCGCTGATGTGCTTTCGGGCCGCGACCGAACCCGCGGCGGCGTGGCCGCTCCGCCACAGGGATTAACGCTCATGGAAGTCGGCTATCCTGCCAGGTTCGAGATTCCTTTGCCGCAAGACGCATGGAGCGGGCTTCCATGAGCCCGATTCGGCCGCGAAGGCGTAGCCGGAGCGCCGGGCAGCGCCTGGTCACTGTGAGAACGTGGAGTTTTCGTTATTATTCCCTGCCCCCTAAGTCGGTGACGTGTACATGAGCTGGTTCGACAAACTCATGCCATCCCGGATCAAGACCGAGCAGCGCAAGCGCTCCGTACCGGAAGGCCTGTGGGTGAAATGCACCAGCTGCGACGCACAACTCTACCGCGCCGAGCTGAAACGAAGCCTGTTCGTCTGTCCTAAATGCGAATACCACATGCGCGTCGGTGCGCGGGACCGGCTCGAAATGTTTCTCGATGCCGACTCCAGTCACGAGCTCGCGGCGAAACTCGAACCGCAGGATCCACTGAAATTTCGCGACGGCAAGCGCTATCGCGACCGTTTGAGTCAGGCGCAGAAAGATACCGGGGAGCGCGATGCGCTCGTGGTTTACGCCGGAACCGTCAAGGCAATCCCCGTTGTAGCGGCGGCGTTCGAGTTCCGTTTCATGGGCGGTTCGATGGGATCTGTCGTCGGTGAACGTTTCGTCCGCGGCGTCCACTACGCGATCGATAACAAGCGGCCCTTTATTTGTTTCACCTCCAGCGGTGGAGCGCGCATGCAGGAGGCGCTGTTGTCGCTGCTGCAGATGGCGAAGACGAGTTCAGCGCTGGCGGAGCTTGCCGATGCCGGTTTGCCCTACATCTCTTTCATGACGGATCCGACGACGGGGGGCGTGTCGGCCAGTCTGGCCCTGCTTGGTGACTTCAATTTGGCCGAGCCTCGTGCACTAATCGGATTCGCCGGACCGCGGGTCATCGAACAAACGGTAGGCGAGAAATTGCCCGAGGGATTTCAGCGCTCCGAGTTTCTGCTCGAAAAAGGTGCTCTCGACATGATCGTCGATCGTCGTCGCGCGCGTGACGAAGTCGCGGCCCTCCTGGCAAAGGTCACGGATCGACCGCCGCCGTCTTGAGCGCAACACCGAGCGACACCGGAAGGCTCGCCGATCTCGACGACTGGCTGGAGTGGCTCGAAACGCTCCATCCCAAAAAGATCGACCTCGGGCTCGAGCGGGTTATCGCAGTTCTTGGGGCGCTTGATTTGGCAGATCCGCCGTATCGCGTCGTCACGGTAGGAGGGACGAACGGTAAGGGCTCCTGTGTCGCCCTGCTCGAGAGTATTTACCGGCAGGCGGGGTACCGGGTCGGGGCGTACACATCGCCGCACCTGTGGCGTTTCAACGAGCGCATGCGTGTCGATTTTCGGGAAGCGAGCGATGCCGAGATTGTCGATGTTTTCCGTGAGATCGATAGCGCGCGCGGCGATATCACCCTCTCGTATTTCGAGTGCGCTACCGTCGCTGCCATGGCCTGGTTCGCGCGGCGTGACGTCGATATTGCGATTCTGGAAGTAGGACTTGGAGGCAGGCTCGACGCCGTCAACGCGGTGGACCCGGATGCCAGCCTTATCGTCAGTATAGCTCTCGATCATCAGGCATGGCTCGGGGAGACGCGCTCCGTGATAGCGATCGAGAAAGCCGGAATCATGCGCCAGGGCCGCCCCACGATCGTGGCGGATCCGCAACCGCCCGAGTCACTTCTGAAGCGCGCCGACGAACTCGACGCAAAGCTGCTGCTGTCCGGCCGGGATTTCGGTCACGATTCTGCATCCGGTGACACTTGGCACTATCGACCGCGGTCCGGCGATTCGCTCCGGCTTCCATTGCCGAACTTCGGCGGGCTCGTGCAGCGCGGCAACGCGGCCGCCTGCGTCGCGCTGGTACTGGCACTGGGGGAGGAGCTGCCCGTCAGCGAGGACTCGCTCGGGCTGGGTATTGCGGGCGCGCAAATTCACGCACGCTTCGAGCGGCATTCGGTCGGCGATGCCGAATGGATATTCGATGTAGCACACAATCCCGCTGCCGCCCGGGTGCTCGCTGCCGAGCTCGACAGCGAACCGGTCAGCGGGCGGACGTTCGCTGTCCTTGCCATGATGGCTGACAAGGACGTCGGTGGCGTGATTGATCCTTTTATCGATCTGGTCGACGAGTGGGTAACCGTCCGCGTAGGGGGAGCGCGTGGCGCGGACGCTGAAACGCTGGCGGAAGCGCTACGATCCGGAGGCGCGCGCGCGGCCGCCGCGGCTTCGGACATCGATTCGGCGTGTGCACGATTGCGAAAAACGGCCGGCTCCAACGATCGGGTAATCGTGTTCGGTTCCTGCTATATCGTTGGTCCCGCAATGACGTCGCTTGGGCTATACTGCGCTCCGTCTTCAACTGGCAATTAATCCTCCTGATGGATCGGGGCGTGAAGGAACGACTGGTTGGCGCAGCAGTGCTCGTCGCGCTGGGCGTATGGCTCATACCCTGGGTTCTCGACGGTCCCGATGATCCGGTCGAGCCCGAAGAGGTCGCGTTGACGCTTCCCGTTCCCGGGGCCGACGACCCGCTGCGATCTCAGACCGTCGTTCTCGACAATGATCGCGATACACCGACTCCGGTACCCGATAATTCTGCCGATACCGAAACGGATACGCCGACGGATCCCGCGGTCCCGGAAAGTACCGCACAGGCAGTGCCGGACATGCCGGCCGAGCCGCCACCGGTTCCCGAACCGATCGCCGAAGTCGCTGCGGCACCTTCGGCTCCAGAGCCGGAATCGGGCTGGTATATCCAGGCGGGAGCCTATGAGGACGTCGAGAATGCGAGGCGGCAGGCACAGCGAGTTTCCGCCCTCGGCTTCGACGCGAAGGTGTCGGCATTCACCGCGAGCGGAAGAACGGTGCAGCGAGTGCGTATCGGCCCGCAGCGATCGAGAGATAACGCTGAGTCAATTGCATCGGCGCTGTCTGCGCATGGTTTCGTGGTTCGGGTTGTAAGCGAGGAATAGCGCTCTATTGATAGCGTGCGACAGTGACCTGGGTTGATTGGCTAATCGTCGTCGCCTGCGTCGGGTCCGCGGGTTTCGGTTTCTGGCGGGGGTTCGCGCAGGAAGCGTTGTCCGTCGTGACCTGGCTCGCGGCAATCTGGTTGGGCTGGCGGTTCGCGTGGGCTGTCGAACCCATGCTCGGAGAATGGGTTGTCGCGCCCGAACTCCGGGTCTGGGCGGCACGAGCACTGATCTTCATTCTGATCTTGATAGCAGGTGGATTGATCGCGTGGTTTGTAAGAGAACTCGTAAGACGCTCGAGCCTGGGTGGGACGGATCGAATACTCGGCTCGATGTTCGGCTTCCTGCGCGGAGTGCTTATCGTCGGCGTCGGCGTCATCGTGCTGCAGTTTACCGGTCTGGATCAGGACCCCTGGTGGCAGGGTGCGACGTTGAGCGAGTACGGAGAGCGCGTCGCAGCCGGGATTCGTTACTACGCGGAGTTGGGCAGTCAGTATCTTTAACATTCGGGTAGATTCCCGGAGGTCCTCATAGCATGTGCGGAATTGTCGGAATTGTCGGCCAGAGTGCCGTTAACCAGTCGATCTACGACGCGTTAACCAATCTTCAGCACCGTGGTCAGGACGCTGCGGGAATCATGACCGAGGAGGCCGGCCATCTGTTTATGCGCAAGAGCAACGGCCTGGTACGGGACGTTTTTCACCAGCGGCATATGCTCAGGTTGCGAGGAAATGTCGGTATCGGGCACGTCCGCTATCCGACCGCGGGCAGCGCGAGCATGTCGGAAGCGCAGCCGTTCTATGTCAACTCCCCGTACGGAATCTGTCTCGCGCACAACGGCAATCTGGTTAATACCGAAGAGCTGAAGCGCCTTGTTACCCAGAGCGATCGCAGACATCTGAATACCACCTCCGATACAGAAGTCCTGCTGAATGTGTTCGCCCATGAATTGGGAAGGCAGTCCAGCAATAGCCTGACGCCGGAGGCGATCCTCAATGCGGTCGCGGCCGTTCACGATCGCTGCTCGGGGGGGTACGCGGTTGTCGCGATGATTATCGGCTATGGGATCGTCGCATTCCGGGACCCGCATGGAATTCGTCCGGTCGTCATGGGAGTCCGTCAGACGGATAATGGTCCCGAGAGAATGGTCGCGTCGGAGAGCGTCGCGCTCGACGCGCTCGGGTTCGAACTAGAGAGGGATATCAGGCCTGGCGAAGCCGTTTTCATTAACGTGAACGGTGAACTCTTTAGCAGCGATTACGAGAAATCCACGAGTTATACACCGTGTATATTCGAGTTCGTCTATTTCGCCCGACCCGATTCTATTATCGATAATCTGTCCGTGTATAAGGCGCGATTGAGAATGGGCGAACAGCTTGCCGGAAAGATACTTCGGCAGCGGCCGAATCACGACATTGATGTTGTCATACCGATTCCGGATACATCGAGAACCGCAGCCGTTCAGGTTGCGCATGAGCTAGGCGTAAAATACCGTGAAGGATTCATAAAAAATCGCTATATCGGCCGAACGTTCATCATGCCTGGACAGGAGGAACGCAAAGCGTCGGTTCGCAGAAAGCTCAACGCGATAGAGCTGGAGTTTCTCGGCAAGAATGTGTTGCTCGTCGATGACTCGATAGTCCGGGGTACGACTTCTCAGCAGATTATCAACATGGCGCGTGAAGCGGGCGCGAAGAAAGTCTATTTCGCGTCAGCGGCTCCAGCAGTCCGTCATCCGAACGTCTATGGCATTGATATGCCGGCAGCCAGTGAGCTGGTGGCGAACGGCCGTACCGACGAGGAAGTCCAGGATATTATCGGTGCCGATTGGCTCATTTATCAGGATCTCGACGCGCTCGTGCAAGCCGTGCACCATAAGAACGCAGCCATTGAGGCGTTCGACTCTTCGTGCTTCTCGGGCAAGTATGTCACGGGCAATGTCAGCAAATCCTATCTGGAGAAGCTCGAGCTCGAGCGCGCGGATTCGGCCAAGGTCATGCGTGATGCACGCGTTCTCAGCGAAGAGGGCGATGACGATGCCGGAGGTGAAATTCAGGTAGCCAGCGGACTTTGACGCTTCATGCGCATCCTGATTATCGATTCGGATTCTGACTACCGCTCGACGCTGCGTTATTACCTCGAGGTCAAATGGCCCGACGCGGTGGTCGCGGAGCAGGCGCCAGCCAGCTCGGGCCAGCTTTCCGGTACTTTTCCTGTAGAAACCGTGGATGCCATTCTGCTGGGGTATTCAAAAAAGAGCGAGGATGGTTTGCGTTGGCTTCGCGAATTGAGAGCGCGGCGAGGCTGCCCTCCGGTTCTCGTTTTCGCTGCGGATGGCGACGAGTTTCTCGCGGTCGATTCACTGAAACGCGGCGCGGCGGACTACTTTCCGAAATCGCGTGTTACGCACAAACGACTGATCGAGTCTCTCATCGGCGCGATTGCTCGTAACCGCGATTCTGATGCGCGCCTGCAAAGCGCCGAGGACGAATGGGATTTATGTGGGATCAAATCTCATGAGTTCATCGCACGGCTACACTCGAGTGAGCTGTCCTCGGTCTATTTGGCCGAGGACGTCAACACGAGGTCCAGACTGGCGTACAAGGTCCTGCGTTACGTGCCGGATTCGGGCGCCGAGCAACTATTCGATCGATTCCTGCAGGAATACGAAGCGATCGCGAGCGTGGATCACTCGAACGTTGTCGATATCTTCAATCTTGGCGTCTCCGACGACCATGCCTACATTGCGATGGAGTATTTGTCGGGAGGCACTCTGGCCGACAAGCTCGCGACGGCCCTGGCGCGCGAAGAAGCCTTAAGCTACGCGAGGCAAATCGCTATGGCGCTCGACGCCGTGCATGAAGCGGGGATACTGCATCGCGATCTCAAGCCGGCGAACATCATGTTTCGCGACGACGGCAGTCTCGCGCTTATCGATTTCGGTCTGGCAAAACAGATGTGGCTGGAGGCGGCCATCAGTGGAACGGGACAGATTTTCGGGACGCCTTACTATATGAGTCCGGAGCAAGGTCACGCGACATCGGTCGATGCCAGATCGGATATCTATAGCCTCGGCTGCATTCTCTTTGAGATGCTGACGGGCACGCGGCCTTTCGCTGCGGATACCCCGATGGCCGTCATCTACAATCATTCGAACGCGCCGCGGCCGGCGTTGCCGAGCGACATGGCGGATCTTCAGCCGGCTCTCGACCGTATGCTGGCGGTCAAACCCGCCGACCGGTATCAGTCGGCCGCTGAATTGCTTCCCTGGCTCGACGAGGTCTCGAGGACAACAGCGACCGCCTGAGTTGCGTACTCAGCGGTCGAGTGTCGCGAGGGTGAAGCCCCCGTCATTCCACCGGAGAACGCTTCCCTGGTCGTACCAGGCGCCGAGCACGATCCGCGTGGCGACGTTACCGTCGAGCTCGAATTCGTGGATGCCGGGGCGGTGGGTGTGCCCGTGAATAAGCGTCGTGACGCCATAGGCACGCATGGCCTCCGCAACGGCGGATTCGTTCACGTCCATGATTTCTTCTGATTTCTCCGAGATCGCGGTCTGGCTCTTCGCGCGCAGATCGTTGGCGATACGGCGGCGTTCCTTCACGGGCTTCGACAGAAACTCTCGTTGCCAGCCGGGATTCCTGACTTGAGCGCGAAGAGCCTGGTACGGCTCGTCGTCGGTACAAAGCAGATCGCCATGCGTCAGAAGGACACGGACACCGTTGATCTCGACGACTTCGTTCTCGGAGAGTAGTTCACAGCCAGTCGCTGCGGCGAAGCGTCTGCCAATGAGAAAATCGCGGTTCCCATGCATGAAAAAGCACGGTATGCGGTGTCGCCTGAGGTCGGCGAGACCGTTGACAATCGGTGCGTTTGCCGGATCTGTGTCGTCATCCCCGATCCACGCTTCGAATAAGTCCCCAAGAATGTAAAGCGCGTCCGCTTGCTGTGCCTCGGTCTTCAGAAAGTCGAGAAATTGCTCCGTACTGCGGGGTTGCTCTGCATCGAGGTGCAGATCGGAGATGAACAGCGTCGCCACGACGCCTACTCTGAGAGCGTTTCGATTCGTTCGATAATTACCGGATCGACGGGGACGTGTTCCACGAACTCTCCCGCAGCGCCGGTCGGTGTGTAGCCAATCTCGTCGACGACTTCCATGCCTTCCACGATCTCGCCGAACACAGCATAGCCCCATCTGGTAGGGCGCGGATTAAGCTCGATGTTGTCTACGAGGTTGATATAGAACTGCGCGTTGCCGGAATGTGGTTCATTTGTGCGCGCAAGTCCGACCGTCCCGCGGGTATTACTCAGGCCATTGCCAGATTCATTGGTGACAGCGCGGGATACGGGCTTCTGTTGCATGTCTGGCGTGAATCCGCCGCCCTGGGCAAGGAATCCGAGGATAACGCGGTGGAATATCGTTCCTTCATAATGTCCATCGGCGACATAGGCCATGAAGTTCTCCACGGTCATTGGTGCGCGAGCCTGGTTAAGCTGCACCACGAATTCCCCGCGATTCGTATGTACGCGTACCGCCGGTCCGAGGCTGGCCCCGGGAATATCCTGGGCATCTGAATGAAGCGGCACGAGGAGCGCCAGACAGAACAAGGGGGCGAATAATTTCATCAACCGGGTCTCAATCAGTGTTGCGAACAAAGGCTAGAGGTCATCCATCGTATCACCGCCAACAGGGCCTCGTTACTCAGCGCGGAGTTCCAGAGCTGCGAGCGTGTTGCTAAGCAGCGTCGCGACGGTCATTGGCCCGACGCCGCCCGGAACCGGCGTGATCAGACGCGCGACTTTGCGAGCTCCGGCAAAATCGACGTCGCCCGAAAGCGTGCCGTCCTCCAGACGGGTGATTCCGACGTCGACGACGACGGCACCGGGTTTGATCCAATCGCCCGGAACGATGCCCGGTTTACCGACCGCAACACAGAGTATGTCCGCCTGGCGGACGAAGTCTTCGAGGTTCTTCGTGAACCGATGGCATATCGTCGTCGTGGCACCAGCCAACAGCATCTCCAGCGCAAGCGGGCGGCCAACGTGGTTCGATGCGCCGACGATGACGGCGTGCAATCCCAAGACGGAGACGCCGGATCGCTCCAGAAGAACCATGATCCCATGTGGTGTGCAGGGTCTTAGAACAGGAATTCTTTGTGTCAGCCGCCCGACTGTATAGGGATGAAAGCCGTCGACATCTTTTGTCGGGGCTATTCGCTCGATGACTTTTGTCTCGTCGATATGCTCGGGCAGCGGCAGCTGGACGAGAATGCCGTCGATCTCGTCATTGTCGTTGAGTTCGTCGATCAGGCATAAAACGGCGTCCTCCGAAGTGCTCACGGGCAGATCGTAGTCGAACGAACGGACACCGGCAGCATCGCAGGCGCGGCGTTTATTTCGGACATAAATTCGGGAAGCGCCGTCGTCACCGATGAGCACGACAGCCAGTCCGGGTGCGCGCAAACCACTCGTAGTCCGTGTCTCGATCCGGGCCGCGACCTCAGCCTGAATTTGCTGGGCGATTGCTTTGCCGTCGATAACCGTGGCGGCCATAGGGCGCTCCGGGAAAGGGATGCGGATTCTCGCATGCGACTTCAGCCAGTCTCAAGGCTTCCCTGCGCATCGCTGAGGGTTTGACCCGTTTCGCCGCCCACGATTAACATCGTCGGCTGGCGTTCGATAGGCGCTTGACCGGGACGGGGCATGGCGCAGTCTGGTAGCGCATCTGCTTTGGGAGCAGAGGGTCGGCGGTTCGAATCCGTCTGCCCCGACCACCTCGAGTTCCGTGCGGACGCAGTTAACTGGTACGATTTTCGCCGGCGCCTGTAGCTCAACCGGATAGAGCACCGGCCTTCTAAGCCGGGGGTTGCAGGTTCGAGTCCTGCCGGGCGCGCCAGTTTGATGAGAGTATTACTACAGCGGTGGGCGTAGCTCAGTTGGTAGAGCCCCGGGTTGTGATCCCGGTCGTCGTGGGTTCGAGTCCCATCGTCCACCCCATTTCTTTAGAGTTACGACAAAGATCGCCGGGCCGTTAGCTCAATCAGGCAGAGCAGCAGACTCTTAATCTGTTGGTTGTAGGTTCGATTCCTACACGGCCCACCACTTCAATGCGATTCGCGCTACTCCCGAAGCACGCGAAACTCGTCGATGACATCGCCGGGCGGTGTGATAGCACGTCCGGTCAGTTCGTTCCCGGACAGCGTGATCTCTACGATATGAGCAGCGGAAATTGCTTGTGCATTGAGCGAACTCGCGTCGAGTTCCGTGAGAAAACCTCCACCACCTCCGGTGACAATGTAGATTGGCCCGGATGGATCGGTATAGATTGGTTCTTGGGTTTCGTCTGCCGCCCGGTCTTGCGAAATCGGGAACGTCCGCTCGTACGAATGCGCATGTCCCGAGAACACGATGTCCACCCCGTACAGCTCGAACAACGGGGCCAAATTCCGGCGTACCCGGGGATCTTGTAGCAGGGATCTGCCTGTACCGTTGCTCTGGAATCCCGCACTGTAGGGGGGGTGATGAAAGAAGACGAATTTCCACGGCTTCGTGGTCATCGCCAAATCCTGCTCTAGCCACATCCGTTGTGCACTGCCGATAGCCAGCGTTGAGTTGGTATCTAACGCCACGAAGTGTGCGTGAGCATAATCGAAGGAGTAATAGCGCTTCGTGCCTGATGACTCATTTCCCGGCAGAGCGAAGTTATTAAAATAGGGAGCGCCATCATCAGTGAGAAGATCGTGGTTACCCAGGCTCGGATACATTACGTTCGACGCCAGGAACGGCGCGTACGGATAGAAAAATCTCGAATCGTAGAGTTCATCCTCGCCGTTTGGATAAACGAGGTCTCCCGTATGCAAGCCGAGAGAGACGCTGGAAGCGCGAATCAGATTGGCGACGTCATACATGGCAGCGGCACCCGTTCCGCTATCGCCCACGACCAGGAAACTGAATTCGGTGTCCCCGGGCCCGTGATTCGTGTGGAAACGCAAGAGGTCGCTGACAGCTTGATTGCCATCGTAGACCTGGTAATAGTAATACGTATTCGGTTCGAGGCCTGCCAGAGACACTGAATGTCTTGTCGAGCTTTCCACCGTTTCTATCCTGGTGCCCAAGGATTCGGTCCGGCCAAATTCCAGGGCTCCCTCGGTGGCCGAGAACGTTTGCCAGTCGACAACAATCGAGTCGGTGGCGCCGAGTTGCAAATAGGGACCCCGTTTCAGGTTCAGGTCGATCGCTAGTGGATTGACCGGAGAACGACTGGAGCCGCATCCAATGAGCAGTATTACCGTGCTCAGTACCAGTATCAGCGACCCGGGTCTCCGGATTGAGCTTGGCCTGCTTCCACGCAGAGCCTGGCGCGAGAAGCAGATAGCGGTTACGACCCGACGAATGCGGCGGTGCTCGAAAGCGGGAATTATCATGGGATGATGGCAACCAACCAGTGCCGACGCTGGCTTCTCGGCGAGCGGGGAGCTGTCAAATTTGTAACGATCGTTGACAACGGACGGCGCTGCGCGAACGCGGATTTCTTGAACGTCATGTGGCCTAGACACTCGAGTTATCGGTAGCCGATAATAGTTCGAAAGGGGGAAAAGATCCTTCTCGAGAGCGAATTTCCGGCTGGTGTGATTCTCGCGATGAGCTTGTGGGCCGGAGGTTTGATTCCAGCGCTTTTCACCATATTCGACCTCTGAGAGATGCTGACCACCAGACCGTATTCCTTGTTGATGTGCTCGATTTTTGCCGCGCCCGTGACGTACTCGGATCCACCTTCGACCACTGCGCGCGAATTTAGTTACACCCTTGGTGGTGAGGTCATACCCGACCCCTATCTCTGGCTCGAAGGCAGTGACGCTCCGGAGCTGGAGCAACCCGATTCGGAGCTGGATGCGCAGGTCAGCGAATGGACCGATGCGCAGAATGCCTACACGCGGCAAATTCTGGATGCTCTCGAAGGCCGTGATGCTATCGAAGCTGAGCTTACAGAGCTCTTGTCGCTCGATTCCTATGGCATCCCGAATGCTGCCGGCGATTGGCTGTTCTATACGTTGCGGCGTGGCGATCAGGCGCAGCCCGTGCTGTATGCGACGCATACACCGAGCGACGAAACCCGCGTATTGATCGATGTCAACGCTCTGGACGGGTCCGGGCTGCTCGCGCTCGACTGGTACCGGCCGAGCCCTGACGGCCGGTACGTTGCCTATGGTACCTACGAAGCTGGCGATGAGCTGACGACGGCGTTCGTCATGGAAACGGACAGTGGCGAGGTGCTGCCGGACCGTATCGGTGGACGCGTCGATCCGGTCGACTGGCTCGACGACGGCGAGCATTTCGTCGTGCGTACGCTGTCTGACGGACAGAACCCTTACTCCGGCCGGATCCTTTTGCATCGGCTCGGGCGCGCGGAGGCCGACGATCCGATTCTTTTCGATCAGTACACGGAAGGAGAGCTCGCGACGACCTGGGGTCCGTATCCGATCGTTTCCCGCGACGGACGCTGGCTCGTCATTATTTACTTCACCGGCACCGACTCGAATGATGTCTGGTTCTACGATCTCGATTCCTGGCGCGAGAACGGCGATCTCGTTCGTCAGGACTTGCTGGTCGGAGAAGACGCGCTGACCTCCGGCTTCATCGAAGACGATACCTTCTACGCATTGACGACGCTCGGAGCATCCAATAAGCGCGTTATCGCTTTCGATCTCGCCGCGGAGAGCCCGGCAGATTTCAGCGAGATCATTCGCGAAGACAGAAACTCGGTGCTGGACAATATCTATCCTGCCGAAGATCGCATCGTGGCCGACTATCTGGCGAGTGCCTACAGCCGAATTCGCCTTTTCGACCGCGGTGGCGAACTGCTCAGGGACGTGCAGCTTCCGGGCATCGGCAGCGCGCAGATCAGTACGGACCCGGAGACGACTGACGCGTGGCTTCGCTTCGAGAGCTTCAGCGAGCCCGAAGGAATATATCGCGCCGATCTCGACGTCGGCTCGACGTCGCTTTGGCGGCGACCCGACCTGCCTATAGATACCGGTAATCTGACCGTTACCCAGATTTTCTACCCGTCAGGGGATAGGACCGAAATTCCGATGTTTCTTGTGCATCGTCGCGATCTCGAGCTTGACGGTGAGAACCCGACGTTGCTTTATGGATACGGTGGCTTCGACATCTCGCTGACACCGAACTTTACTGCGGCGTGGTTGCCGTGGCTTACGCGTGGCGGTGTATACGCGGTCGCTAACCTGCGAGGTGGTGGCGAGTTCGGGGCGGATTGGCATCGCGCTGGCATGCTCGACAGGAAGCAGAACGTCTTTGATGATTTTTACGCCGCAGCCGAATGGCTGATCGCGAGCGGTTATACGCGCTCCGGAAGACTCGGTATTGCCGGCAGGTCGAACGGCGGTCTTTTGACCGGAGTCGCGATCACGCAAAGACCCGAGCTGTTTTCTGCGGCGATTGTCGGCGTCCCGTTGCTCGATATGCTTCGTTATCAGAACTTTCTGATGGCCAGGTATTGGGTGCCCGAATACGGCTCGGCTGAAAATGCCGATCAGTTCGGCTACCTCCGCGCGTATTCTCCTTACCAGAACGTCAGGCGTGGTGTGGCCTATCCGGCGACGCTGTTGACGGCGGGCGAGAATGACATGCGCGTCCATCCGCTGCATGCTCGAAAAATGGCCGCCGCATTACAGGCGGCGACGGCAGGAGACCACGACCGTGAGCCGATCCTTCTGTGGGTGGACCGCTCGGCAGGTCACGGGCAGGGCAAGCCGCTCGATGCGCGGGTTGCAGAGACCGTCGATCAGGTGATCTTCATGGCCTGGCAACTCGGTCTCGGAGATCGGCAGCCTCAGGATGGCGCAGACTCCGTAACACGATCGACAATCGAATAACGGCTCCACGTTATAATGGCGCAGGCGGACGGCCGGCGCGCGAAAGTGGCGGAATTGGTAGACGCGCTGGATTTAGGATCCAGTGGGGCAACCCGTGGGAGTTCGAGTCTCCCCTTTCGCACCAACTGCTTTGAATCGCACTGACTAGAATCACCCCGGCGGCATGGTGCCAACGGGTGCAGAGGATACTGTGAACGAAACAACAAATAACGTAGACGTCTCGGTCGAGATGCCTGGTGGTCTGGAGCGCACGATGACCGTGCGCGTGCCAAACGTCGAGATCGAGAAGGAGATCAGTCTGCGTCTGACGCGTGTCGGGCGTACTGCGAAGCTCAAGGGATTTCGCCCCGGGAAGGTGCCGGCGAAAATCGTGGAGCAGCGCTATGGAGATCAGGTCCGGCAAGAAGTCATCTCGGATGTCATTCGGTCCAGCTACTCGCGCGCTTTACAGCAGGAGAAGCTGCTACCGGCGGGTGGCCCCAGCATCGAGCCCGTGAGCGGCGCTGACAACGAGCAGTTTTCCTACAAGGCGACTTTCGAGGTCTATCCCGAATTCGAGCTGCAGCCGACAGGAAAACTCTCGATCGAAATGCCGGTCGTCGAGATAGAGGACGCCGATGTCGACGACATGATCGAGAAACTCAGAGATCAGCGAGCAGACTGGCAGCCGGTGGACCGCAAGGCGGGCGACGGTGACCGCGTCGTCGCGGATTTTGTGGGCAAGCTCGGTAAAGAGCCTTTCGAGGGTGGCGAAGGAAAAGATGTGCCGATTGTCGTTGGTGCCGGGCACGTCATCAGCGACTTCGAGAAAGCGCTTAAGGGAATGGAGGCCGAGCAGGCGAAATCGGCCAAAGTGAAATTTCCCAAGGATTATCCGGTTGAGACGCTTGCCGGCAAAAAAGCGGTCTTCGATATCTCCGTCCAGCGTGTCGAGCAGAAAGTCCTGCCGGAACTGGACGATGCGTTCGTCGAGTCTTTCGGGATAACCGAGGGCGGGCTCGATGCATTTCGCGAGCAGCTTCGAAGCAATATGGAGCGCGAGTTGGCCGAGAGACTGCGCACTGAGACCAAACGCAGGGCCCTTGACAGTCTGCTGGTTGCGAATCCGATAGAAGTTCCCAACGCACTGATAGAACAAGAAATCTCGCTCATGCAGTCGAACGCGATGCAGCAGCTCAACATCGAAGATCCGGAGCAGGCGCCGCCGCGCGAGAATTTTGCGGAGCCGGCGAGGCGCCGCGCTACTCTGGGGCTGCTGGTTCAGAAGCTCATCAGCGTCAACGAAATCACCGTCGACGCGGCCCGTCTCGACAGCCGGATCGAGGAACTCGTCAGCCAGTTCGAGCAACCGGCTGAGGCGGCCCGCGCCTATCGCGCCGATCGAGATCTCATGGCGCAGCTGGAAGCTGGCGTTTTAGAGGAACAGGTAGTGGATTTTCTTCGGCAAAACGCTAAGACTTCGCAGAAGTCGATCAAGTTTAGCGACTTCATGGCGGCCTGAGCTGCCGGGGCCTTTTGAGCGACCCGATGCGGGAAAATTAAAGGAGTACGACGGTGAGCAGCGTCACAGGACTGAATTTGGTGCCGATGGTGGTGGAGCAGACGGCTCGCGGCGAGCGGGCTTACGACATATATTCGAGACTGCTCAAGGATCGCGTTGTGTTTATCGTTGGTGGGATCGAGGACAACGTCGCTAATCTCGTCGTCGCGCAGCTCTTGTTTCTCGAATCCGAGAACCCCGACAAGGATATTCACCTTTATATCAACTCACCCGGCGGCGTCGTGACGTCGGGACTGTCGATTTACGACACCATGCAATTTATCAGGCCGGACGTCAGCACCATCTGCATTGGGCAGGCTGCAAGCATGGGTTCGCTCCTGTTAGCCGGTGGCGCCAAGGGTAAGCGCTACTGTCTGCCGCATTCGCGAATCATGATTCATCAGCCGAGCGGGGGGTTTCAGGGGCAGGCGTCGGATATCGACATCCATGCGAGGGAAGTTCTGAAACTCCGTTCGCGACTGAACGAAATTCTTGCGCACCATACGGGTCAGAGCCTGGAGGCGATAGAGCGCGACAGCGATCGCGACTACTTCATGGATGGAGAAACGGCCGTCGAATACGGTCTAATAGATACGGTTCTCGAGAAACGCTTGGAAGAGTCTGTAACTAGTTGATAATTAAGTAATTGACCGTTACTTACGAAATTCCCGGAGCGAATGTCGGGAACTGGGAAGCGGGCCTTGGCATAGCCCTGAAACTAATGCTATAAGGTTGAATCTACACTGTTTTTTCGGGCGAAGGACGCACTATGAGCGATGATTCCCGCGGCAAATCGGACGACGGCAAGCTGCTGTACTGTTCGTTCTGTGGCAAAAGTCAGCACGAAGTTCGCAAGCTGATTGCGGGTCCCTCGGTTTTCGTCTGCGATGAATGTGTCGAGCTCTGCAACGACATTATTCGCGAAGAACTCGACGACCGTGCGGATCGCAGTAACGACAAGCTACCGAAGCCACAAGAGATCAAAGCCGTTCTCGACGAGTACGTGATAGGACAGCAAGGCGCGAAGAAGGTCCTGTCGGTCGCCGTCTACAATCACTACAAGCGGCTCGAAACCCGCATGGCTGAGCGTAGCAAGGACGATATCGAGCTGGCGAAGAGCAATATCCTGCTCATCGGTCCCACAGGCTGCGGCAAGACACTTCTGGCGGAGACGCTTGCCAGACTCCTGAATGTTCCTTTCACGATCGCGGATGCGACCACCCTGACCGAAGCCGGTTATGTCGGTGAGGACGTCGAAAATATCATTCAAAAGCTATTGCAGAAGTGCGACTACGACGTCGACAAGGCGCAGACCGGCATCGTTTACATCGACGAGATCGACAAGATTTCGCGAAAGTCCGACAATCCGTCCATCACGCGCGACGTTTCCGGCGAAGGTGTCCAACAGGCGCTGCTGAAGCTAATCGAAGGTACGGTAGCGTCGGTACCGCCGCAGGGCGGACGCAAGCATCCGCAACAGGAATTCCTTCAGGTCGATACGGCCAACATCCTTTTCATATGCGGCGGCGCGTTCTCCGGGCTGGACAAGATCATTCTCAATCGCTCGACCAAGAGCGGAATCGGCTTCGTGGCCGATGTGAAGAGTCAGGAAAGCGACGAGTATCTCGGCGAGTTGCTCAAGGAAGTCGAACCCGAGGATTTGATCAAATACGGATTAATTCCCGAATTCGTCGGCCGGCTGCCGGTTGTTGCGACGCTCGAGGAGCTGGATGAGGACGCCCTCGTCGAAATTCTCGTCGAACCGAAGAATGCTTTGACGAAGCAGTACCAGAAACTGTTCGAGATGGAAGGCGTCGAGCTCGAGCTGCGCGACGACGCGCTGCGAGCCGTAGCGAGCCGCGCCATGGCTCGCAAGACTGGCGCCCGCGGTCTCCGAACCATTCTCGAGAACGTCCTGCTGGACACCATGTACGATCTGCCATCCATGACCAACGCCAGCAAGGTGGTTGTCGATGAAACTGTCGTGACAGGTGAAACCGAACCCTACATTATTTATGAGACCGAGGAACCGGCGGCTGTGGGAGATGAACGCCGTTGAGGGTCCTCAGCTGAAACAGTCTCGAAGCGCTTGAGTTATGGCGTCGTTGCCCCAATTTATTTTGGGGTCAGGCTCTTTGTTGAGCCATCGGTAAGGAGTTTACACAGTGGATAGTGATATTCCCGAAACGGGTGGGGTTAAGCGTCTGCCCATATTGCCGCTGCGCGATGTAGTGGTCTACCCGCACATGGTCATTCCGCTCTTCGTCGGCAGAGAGAAGTCGGTGGTGGCGCTGGATCTGGCCATGTCGTCCGGCAAGGAGATTTTCCTGGTGCCGCAGACCAAAGCGGATGTCGACGAACCCGGCGAGAAGGACATATATGAGATCGGGACGGTCGCGACGATCCTGCAGCTTCTGAAGTTGCCCGACGGCACGGTCAAAGTGCTCGTCGAAGGCAGCCGTCGTGCGCGCATCCGTAATCTCGAGATCGGCGAGTGCTTTTCGGCTGACGTCGATGAGCTTCCCGAAGACGAGATTTTCGACGAGCGCGAGATGGAAGTGCTCGCGCGTTCGGTTGTTTCGCGCTTTGAACAGTACGTCAAACTCAACAAGAAGATTCCGCCTGAGATCCTGACATCGCTGGCCGGTATCGATCAGCCGGGGCGGCTCGCCGACACCGTCGCAGCGCACATGGCGCTGAAGCTGTCCGACAAGCAGAAAGTCCTCGAGATCAGCGACGTTAAAGAGCGCCTCGAGCATGTCCTCGGACTCGTTGACGGTGAGATTGACGTTCTGCGGATCGAGAAGCGAATCCGTGGCCGCGTCAAGCAGCAAATGGAGAAGAGCCAGCACGAGTACTATCTGAATGAGCAGATGAAGGCCATTCAGAAAGAGCTCGGTGATCTCGAAGACGCCCCTAACGAACTCGCCGATCTCGAGAAGAAGATCAAGACGGTCGGAATGACCAAGGAAGGAAAAGAGAAAGCGACTTCCGAGCTCAACAAGCTGAAGCTCATGTCGCCGATGTCGGCTGAAGCAACCGTCGTGCGAAACTATGTCGACTGGCTTGTGAAGGTGCCATGGAAGAAGCGCACCAAGGTACTGCAGAACCTCGAAGAAGCCGAGCAGGTTCTCGAGGAAGATCACTACGGCCTGGAAAAGGTCAAGGAGCGTATCCTTGAGTACCTGGCCGTTCAGCAGCGCGTGAGAGAACTCAAGGGTCCGATTCTTTGCCTCGTTGGCCCGCCCGGGGTCGGCAAGACCTCGCTCGGTAAAAGTATTGCGCGTGCCACCAATCGCAAATTTGTCCGAATGTCACTGGGCGGCGTGCGCGACGAAGCGGAAATTCGTGGGCATCGGCGCACTTATATCGGTTCGATGCCGGGCAAAATCGTCCAGAACATGACCAAGGTCAAGGTCCGTAACCCGCTGTTTTTGCTTGACGAAGTCGACAAAATGTCGATGGATTTCCGCGGCGATCCGTCGTCGGCGCTGCTCGAGGTGCTCGACCCTGAGCAGAACTCGACATTCGCCGATCATTATCTGGAAGTCGACTTCGACCTTTCCGAAGTCATGTTCGTCTGTACCGCTAACACGCTGAATATTCCGGCACCGCTGCTCGATCGCATGGAAGTAATCCGCCTGCCGGGCTATACGGAGGACGAGAAACTCAATATCGCGAAGCGGTATCTGATTCCGAAGCAGATGTCTCAGAACGGAATAGAAGAGGACGAACTGCGGATTTCAGACTCAGCGATACTCGATACGATCCGCTATTACACGCGCGAGTCGGGCGTCCGCAACCTCGAGCGAGAGTTCGCTACGATCTGTCGCAAGGTTGTAAAGCAGCTGTTACTTCGTCCGCGCAAGAGCCTGGTGCGCGTGACCCATCGAAATCTCAACAAGTTCCTGGGAGTGCAGCGGTATCGCTATGGAAGAGCGGAAGACAGCGATCAGATCGGACAGGTTACAGGGTTGGCCTGGACCGAGGTTGGCGGTGAGCTGCTGACCATCGAAGGCGCAACTGTCCCCGGTAAAGGCAAGCTGATCCATACCGGACAACTCGGTGATGTCATGCAGGAATCGATTCACGCCGCGATGACAGTCGTTCGAAGTCGTGCCGCTGTACTCGGAATCGACGAGAATTTTCATCAGAACTCGGACGTTCACATTCACGTTCCCGAAGGCGCGACGCCCAAGGACGGACCGTCTGCGGGTATTGGAATGTGCGCAGCGCTGGTATCTGCTTTGACGCAGATACCCGTGCGCTCGAACGTTGCGATGACCGGAGAAATTACACTTCGTGGTGAAGTTCTGCCCATCGGTGGTCTGAAGGAGAAGTTGCTCGCGGCCCACAGAGGCGGAATCGATACTGTGTTGATTCCGGCCGACAACGAGAAGGACCTTGTCGAAATACCGAAGAACATCAAGGACAAACTGACTATAGTTCCCGTCAAATGGATTGACGAGGTTTTTGCGTTGGCGTTACAACACATGCCGGAGCCATCGCGCGATGGCGGCAAGGCCGATGCGAAACGAGAAGCAGAGTCGGAAGACGCTGAGAAGAACGATGTCGTGCGTCCGCACTAGGCCTGAAACGCTTATTTGACGCCGTAAAATCCGCTCTGGTATAAGTTCCCCGTTCTGGAGGGGCGGCCAAATTCTCCCTAGGGAATCGGAGTTGATCGTTTCGCTTCCAGGCAATCCATCAGGGTAGGCGTCAGTGTGCGTCTGGGGATAATTATTTAACTCGCAAAAGGGAACGCAATGAACAAAGCGGAACTCGTCGATTCAGTAGCAAGTGCAGCCAATCTGTCCAAGGCTGATGCAGGGCGCGCGGTCGACGCGGTGCTTAGCAGCATCACATCGTCCTTAAAGGACGGCCAGCAGGTATCCATCGTTGGTTTTGGAACGTTTAACGTCAAACATCGCGCTGCTCGCGCTGGTCGCAACCCGAGAACGGGCGAGACGATCCAGATCGCGGCCAGTAACGTGCCTGGGTTCAAGGCTGGCAAGGCGCTGAAGGAAGCCGTAAACTAGCCGGCTCTGTCCCAGAGGGTGCTTAGCTCAGCTGGGAGAGCGTCGCCTTTACACGGCGAAGGTCGGGGGTTCGATCCCCTCAGCACCCACCAAGAAAAGTATGAGCCGGAGTGGTAGTTCAGCTGGTTAGAATACCGGCCTGTCACGCCGGGGGTCGCGGGTTCGAGTCCCGTCCACTCCGCCAGATAGACAGGGCAGATTTATTTTCTCGCGAAGGTAAATCTGTCCTTTTTTCTTGGGTCCG
>JAHEKF010000127.1 GCA_024638465.1 Rhodospirillaceae bacterium
TCCGCTGATTGTGACCCCGGGTGGTAACGGCGACACGAATGGCTTTGGCGGTTTTGCGCGAAATGTAGCAGCGGCGGCACCCGAGCTAAAAGTCATCATTTATGACCGGCGCAATCTAGGCCAGTCGGAAGTCACGTTTGGTAGCGAGCCGCAAATGGTCGAGGAAGGGGAAGATCTGCACGTTCTCATCGAACGCCTTGGTGTAGCCCCAACCGCCCTTTATGGTATGTCTTCTGGTGCTCGCTCCAACCTGATTTTGGCCTCACGCTATCCGGAAGATATTGCCGCGCTAGTCATCGCGCCACTCACCGGTGGCCCTTACGCGGCGGCGCGTTTATCAGAAGATTATTTTTTTAAGTATCTACCCGAGAAGAAACTCGCGACTAGGCAGCACATCAGCGCTTTACCTCTAACAACGATGCAAGCAGTGGCAGAAACCGAGCTTTGGAGCGCCTACCTGGCTCGTAACACCCCTGAGAAACGGGAACGTTTCTTTAATGCCGACATCGACGATTTCCTAGCGGCGATGAAAACGTCTGGAGAACATTTGCAAGCGACGCGCTACCAAACAGCGCTGGGTATGAAAGACGAAGAACTGGCTGCGCTCAATGTGCCGGCTACATTGATTCTCCACCATGACCAATACAGCGATAATTTACATCCGGTCACGAATACAAGAGCAGCAACGACGCTGATCGCCAACTCGTCGTTCAAGTTCGCTCCGCACCTGCCGGAGATACTTGAGGCATTGTTACCCTTCGTAAAGGAACATACGCCCAAGCTGAATAAATGAGCGATACCGCAACTAAGATCCTCGATGTAGGCCAAGAACTGATCCAGACCAGTGGCTATACGTCGATGAGTTTTCAAGATATTGCCCTCCAGGTAGGTATTAAAAAGCCGAGCGTGATTCACCATTTTCCGAGCAAATCGGACTTGGGTGTTGCCATCATTCGACGCTATCGCGACTCGTTTGCCTCTCAGCTTGATGCGATCAAAAGTGATCAGCATAAAACCGCCTGGGAGGCTCTGGAATTCTACTTTTCCCCGTACCTGCACTTTGCCCAGACGCCGGATAAGGTCTGTCTATGTGGCGCGCTGGCCGGAGAGATCCCTGCATTGCCAGAGGAAATGCGCATAGAAGTTAAGCGATTCATGGAAGATCATCAGAGTTGGCTTGAGGACATTTTGCAAAGTGGCCGCAGAAGCGGTGAGCTGAGTTTCAATGAAACTCCAGCTCGCCTATCTCGCATGTTGTTCAATACGCTGCAAGGCACATTGTTGGTCAAGCGCTCAACGGATGATCTCAGCCAGCTACAAGACGTGATCAAAGCCATCAAACGAATGTTGAAATAGTGGGTTTTCAGAAGGCAGTGAACAGAATTATGTGTAGGCACTCGAATCGGTTTATGACCGAACATCAGTGGTGCATGCTCCTTTCGTAAGGTCTGCTTGTGGGCCGAACTCGGCCTGACGCGCTCTACAAGCTGGGGTCCGCTATCCATCCGTGAGCCGCCGTTGGCGAGGACTCGCGCGGAATCCTGCTTCCGGCCCTTCTCGGCCGTTTCCTATCACTGGTGTAGGCTCTCCCCATTCATGCGGAGGGATGCCAGATGAGCATTATTGAGCTAGGCGCGCTTGGAGAGTTTCTCGGTTCCATCGGTGTGATCGCCACGTTGATCTATCTGGCGATTCAGATTCGCCAGAGTAGTGCAGCAACACGGGCTCAGGCCGTTCAATCGACAAGCGACGCAATGATTCAGATCAGTCTTGCACAGACATCTGACGAACCGTGGGCCGACCTATTCGGCAGGGCGGGCACCGACTACTACGCGCTTTCTGCCCACGAGCGCAATCGCGTGGGCTGGTTCTGGTTTGCCTTGATGAGGGGGGAAGAGACTCTTTTCCACCTCTACGTGGACGGCAACGCTCCTGCAACAACGTGGGAGGCTCATGAAGGAGCCATCCGTCAGAACGCAAAAAGCGTAGGATTTCGTCAATGGTGGCGAGAGAATCCGTATCCCTTTACACGGCCGTTCTCAATGTTTGTTGACGATCTGTTGGAGCAAGCCGAACAAGAAGGCGAGCCATACAAGTGGTTTGGAAGTGACCGTCTAGACAATTCGGAGTGAGCGGAACTGGC
Source organism: Rhodospirillaceae bacterium (assembly GCA_024638465.1). GTDB lineage: Bacteria > Pseudomonadota > Gammaproteobacteria > Steroidobacterales > Rariloculaceae > SMWC01. Next base: position 2,144 of record JAHEKF010000127.1, read on the forward strand.
CGTTCGCGTCGATCGTGCGGGTCGAACTTTCTGGGATCGAACGGCCGCTAACCGACAAAGGTTGGGCTGCGATTGTTCGTTGAGCGGCATCAGCAAATCTCAAGGAGATTCCTTACGAACAAGGGGTGAGGTGTTGGTGCAAAGGAGAGAGTGCGGCCTGCTTCAACGTCTGATCTATAGATGGGTCGCCCACGACCCACAGGATCAAAGAGCTGGCCACCCCGAGCACCGCCAGCATGGCGCCTAGCAAAATCGTGAACTGTGCGATTCTCACGGCCGACTCCCCAGTCCAGGTGCGTTGACCCTCCAGAATCCATGATCCCCTCGGTGGCATGGAAGCCGTTCGCCAGCCCCTCCATCCATGCCAGATAATCAATGTGGCAAACAAGGACAACACTATCCCATTCAGAATCGCGAGAGTCCGCAGCAGCTGCGTGAGGATCGCTCCGGCCTCAACTGACTCGCCTGCAGCGAGCTCCTCCAATTGTTCCGCGTACTCCACAAGATGGTCCAGGCCGACCCAGACGCCGACAGCAACAAGACTCAGCAGGATCACCATAACGACCGCGAATTTCTTGCGGTCGATTACCCTGTAGTCGGCCGAATCCTGCATCGGGAGCCAAGTTATCTACTGCGGACAGACCATAATGTACGATGGAGTAGCCATTGCGCTAGAGCCCTTAGACGGCGGCTCTTGGCCGAAAGCACGCGTAGCCACCGCGCGGGCCGGGCCCCAGCTTTCCGGCGGTAAGCAGCGAGGGAGTCGGTGAATGGAATATTCGTTGAGACCAGCGTCAGACACCGACAAGGAATGGCTGGATTACCTACGTCGAGAAGCGTACCGAGACTTGTTCGAAGCGACCTGGGGAGGATGGGACGAAGCCCGACACCAGAGACACTTTTCCAAGACATGGGATGCAGGGCGCATCTCAATCATTCTGGTCGACGGTAATCCAGCTGGCATGATTCAACTGCTGGAGTCCGACGACGAGATAGAAGTTGCTGAAATTCAGACCTTGCCGCTTCGACAGAATCGTGGATTGGGATCGCGGATACTCAAGGACGTGATTCAATCAGCACGCAAGCAAAGCAAGCGCGTATCGCTTTACCTTGGCCTCAAAAACCAGAGCGCATTCCGGCTTTATCAACGCCTTGGCTTCAAAGAGGTGCGGCGAACCGATACCCAGATATTCATGGTGCACGACGAAGATTGAAACCGGCAGCTTGTGGCCGGTGAGCGACGAAAACCCGGCTCAGAAGGCGCGATCTCTACGCCCGGAATCCGCTGGATCAGCGACGCAGCGCGCACCGCTTCAATCTCAGCCTATGACTGCTTCGTCTACGATAGGAAGATTTCAACGCCAATCTAGATGATGAGGAGAAGCTGAGGTTTCATCAGTGGATGTATCTTTGGATAACCAAGATCGACCAGGCTATCCGCGACCGAGAACTTGGAGGTTTCGCGGACGACGAGCAGCTGAATATCTCGTTGGAAGCCGTCGCGACGGCGCTACGTCCGCCCGTTGCCAGGGCATGGTGGGAATCCGCCAAATGGCTATTCTGCAAAGCGACTCAAGAGCAAGTAGAAGAAGCAATCAGTCAAGGCACGCGCCTAAGTAAAGATGTGGTGCTCGAACTCAGGTAGCGACAAAGGAGGGAACGGTGAATTGGCGCCGACGAATCTGATGTTCTCAACGCGTAAGCCGAATGGCCAGCTTCTTGCTTCAAGTACCTGCTACACACCGGAGAAAGTGGTTGCCGCTCTGGAGAGGGGACTGGAAGTCTGGGAGACACTGTCGACGTCAGAGCGG
>JAHEKF010000064.1 GCA_024638465.1 Rhodospirillaceae bacterium
TAAACCGCACCGTCGGTGTTCTCGTCCATGTGCGAGTCGGACTGAACCGTGAACACGAATGCGTCTCCGGCCTGCCGCTGTGTGTGAAAGCTGTACTCCCCGGTGCTCTCATACGATTCGTCGTCCGCGCCGCGATGGCGAAGCTGATAGTAGTAGCGCGTATTGCCGGATAGACCGGTGAGCGCCATCTCCGACGGCTCACCGCCAGCGAGTTGTACGGGCTCAGTCTGGCGATCGTAGTCACCGCTCTGCGCGCCGTAAGCGACGTAAGCTTCGCGATCATCGTAGACCAGCACGCTGACGGTCACGGAGTCATCCGTCGGCCGGCCCAGCACGATATCCAGCGTGTGCGCGGGTACGTGGCCTGCCGGCGGCGGCTCGGTGTAGCCGCCGAGGCGGCTGCCACCCATGCCCATGCCCATTCCGCCGCCCATCGCTCCCTGAGCCTGCTGGGCTTCGGCCGAAATGCTCAACGTAGCGAGCGCGGTGGTGACGATAACAAAAATCATCCTGAGCATAAGTTCCAACTCCTTACGTTGAGCATCCCGTACTGGGGCCTCTTTCACGAACATCTTTAGCCGATCGCGTGCGGCTGCATAATGTTAGAAACCGATATTTACCTGAAGTCCGATCTCGCGCGGTATTTGCGGATTAATAAATCCCTCCCGGCACGTGCCGGCTCTTACGCAGGCTCTGTTATTGGAATAGCGTATCGATCGAGGTGTGTCGTTGTCGGACAGATTTCGGCCGGTCAGGGCTATCTGCACGTCCCGGTTCGGGCTCCTGAAGATGAGACTGCCGTTGTACAGATTCGTCTCGGGCAAGCTCATCCAGTTCATCTCATCGGCGTAACTCTCGCCCGTATTGATCCAATCGAATCGAGCGACCCAACTCCATCCCGTATTCCCAAGTACATCGTTGTACGTCGCGCTCAGCGATGCTTTGTGCTTGGGTATCCGCGTCAGCGAGTTGCCGTCAACGATTACGCAATCGAAAGGTTCGTTGGACGTCGCCGCAAATCTGTCCGGCTCCAGCTGCAGGTCATTGACACCATTGCGCCAGCAGTAATCTTTGAACTCCGAGTTTTGGAGGGTCAGAGCGCCGCGCAAGTTCCAGCGGTCGCTGATGCGCCAGGTCGCCTCCGCCTCGAGACCGTAGAGCTCGACGTTGCCGAGATCCAGCCGCGCACCCATTAGCATGGCATCCGCGTTTTCAAACGGTCTTTCCTGGCCCGGGATCTGGCTACCTGCTAGATACCAATCATTCATGTCGAGCCATGGTTGTGGGCTATTCGCTTCGTCATCCGGATCCACGCACCATTGCGCCTCACCGAGAGCACACCGATCTTCAGCCAGGTCGTACGGATTGAAGGCGGGGCTACCACCCTGGTTATAGTGCTCCCAGTCCATCGCGTAGATCGACGTTGCGATAGTCACCCTGTTGTCGAACAGATCAGCCTTCAATCCGAATTCATAATTGGTCAGCTCTTCTTCTTCGAATTCCTGCCAGTCTTCGAGTCTCCACTCAACGAGGCCGTTATCGAACGCGTACTGGTGGATCTCCTGTTTGATCGGCACGACCGTATCCGGAACGTTACCGCCCGGATTCGTTCCCTGCGCGTATTGCAGATAAAGCGAAATGTTTTCGTTAATGGAGTGTGTTAGCGCCACGCGCGGCTGAAACGTATCGAAGGTACTTGTGAACTCTACCGGCGGATCGCCGAGGTTGATGTTGGTAACCTGGTCGCGCTGCTGGCGCGCCTCGACAGAAAGGATAGTCCTGTCGCTCAAATCATAGGCAATATTGCCGAAGATAGCGGAGTTTTCAGCCACGTCCGACTGCTGATCCAGGACGGGAACCGTCGGATCTCTGAGAAACGCCGCGTATCGATCAAACGTCCTTTCGTTGTAATCGTACTGGTAATAGGAAGCGCCCACGACGTATCTCAAACGATTTTCGCCCGGAGACACCCAGCGTACTTCGAGCATCGACTCGTCCGCTGCGATGACGTCGGCCTGGTGCCGGTATTCCCTCGTGCTGAGAGACACCATGCCCATCATGACCGCCACTGCGGCTGGAAGGTCCGTCAGGTCACGGTCGCGCCAGGCAAATGCCGTATCCTCGGAGTACATCGTCAGGAATTGCAAATCCCCAGACTCGAACGAGATATTGAATTCCGCCTGGAAGCGATTGCGCTCCGTCTCGGAACCGGGATCGAGAATCATGAAGTCCTCGATATCCTCGGCGGTAACATTCGGTATCGGAAGCTGGGCCAGCACGTTAGTGTTGCGCCGCAAGCCTCCCGGCGGGACGGGTATGTCACAGTCGAGCACGCCTATCTGGTACCAGGTGACGCCGCCCATGGCGCCTGGCAGCGGGGTATTCGTACATTCCCCGCCCCAGGGGGTCTGCTCATAAGTCAGCCCTTGGTACGCGGTACCCGCGTCGCCGAACCCATCCTCGTCAACGTCGACAAATGCATCGTTCGCATACCACACTCCGCCCTCGTCATCATTGGTTTCCGTGCGCAGGATCCTGAACTCCGCGTCGAATCGATTATTGGGCGTCCACTTGAGCTTGCCCGTGTAATAACGGGTTTCCTGCCCACCCAGGGGAAGACCCTCGGTCGATTCCCAGAGTCCGTCGAAGTCTTCTCGGCTCAGGTCGAGCGTGAAACCCAACGTATCCGAGATCGGGCCGCTGAAGGACGTCGTAATTCGTCTTCGATCGAGGTTCGAAGTCTGAAGCCGGGCCTCGGCCTCAAACTCGTTTCCCGGATCGCGAGAGACATAGTTGACGGCGCCGGCAAAGGTCGAGCGACCGAAGGCCGAACTTTGTGGGCCACGGTACACCTCTACCTGCTGAATATCGACGAATTGATTGGTGCCCTGGGAGCCGATCATCGGCATGCCATCCAGGAACGTGTTGACTTTCTGCAGGTTGCTGGATCCTGTGTTCGCCTGGATTCCGCGTATCGACGGATTGTCGGAAAGTCGATCGTTACTGTTAGAGCCATCGTAATCGAGCCCCGGCGTTAGCGCGAAAAGATCGCGCGGCTCGATGATGTTTGCCTCTCTGAGCATGTCGGAAGACAGCACCGAGATCGAGACCGGGACGTCTTTCAGGTTTTCCTCACGTTTTCGGGCCGTGACGACGACTTCCTCGAGCAGTGGCCCGACTTCGGCGCCCTGCCCGCGGACAAGCGTCGGCGTGACGAGCGACACCGCGAACACAGTAAGGATGGACTTGATATGCATGATGCACCCTCCCAGAGTGAAATTCAGCCTGCCTCGAAATAGCACTCCACGCATCACTGTGATTAGCCTCGTCATAACCGCATCGCATGGAGAGAATCCGTAGAGTCATAGCCGCCACACGAAATCTCCTGTATTTCGGAGAGTCACGCGCCGAGTGTTGTATCGTCGAGACATGCTTTGGACGCGCTTGCCTATATGGAAGACAGTTCACACTTCGACAGGCAAATAACGGAGGTGGCCGGAGTGTTAGATATCATGCCGGGACATGACGAACGTCACGATCAGTTCATTCGGCTGTATACCGCCAATGGACCCGCGATCCGCGGGTTCGTGCGCTCGCTCGTGCCGACCCGGGACGACGCCGCCGAAGTGATGCAGGACGTTGCCGTTGTGTTGTGGCGAAAATTCGCCGAAATCGGCGAACAGGATTTCCGCCGTTGGGCTTTCGGCGTTGCGAGGCTCCAGGTGCTGGCCTGGAAACGTGACAAGGCGAGAGATCGCCACGTGTTCAGGAGTGACGTAATAGACCTGATCGCGGACTTGAGCAGCGAGGTATCCGACGCCATGGAAGATCAGCGCGAAGCTCTCGAGACCTGCCTCAAGAAGCTGCCTGAACGCCGCCGAACACTCGTGCTGCGAGCGTACGCGCCAGGCGTCAGAATCAACGAGCTCGCGACACGCATAGGTCGTACGCCGATGTCGTTGTATAAAGAGCTTCAGCGCATTCGCGAAGCCCTGATCGAATGCACGCGGCGCCTCCTCGCCGAAGGGAAGATTGCATGAAGTTTCGAGATTCTAAATCCGCTTTGGTCAGTGCCTATATAGAGGGGCGCGCAACTGCCGACGAGATCAGGCAACTCGAAATGATTTTGCGCGCCGAGCCCGAGTTCCGACGCCTGTTCGTCGAGCACCTCAACGTCGACGTAGCGCTCGCCGATATTGCCAGTCGTGAAGAAGCACCGAAAGAAATTCAGCGGGCACACCGGCCGGGATACCTTCCGGCACGCTACGGCCGCTGGCCTGCCGTCGCCGCCTGCGCGATGGCGGCCCTGGCGATTGCGGTCTGGGGGCTATCGCAGCGAACAACACCCTCTTCGAGCCTGACTACACGCATCGAGGTCTTAGACATATCGCAGGAAAGCGAGTTCTCGATCGGCCAGATCGTGGCCGACCGGCGCATCTCTATCGACCGCGGCTCGCTGAGCCTCCGGCTGGATGACGGCCCGACGCTCGAGCTCTCTGCACCCGCGGATGTCGAGATCCTCGATGGCTTGCATGTGCGCGTACACAGCGGCGGCGTGACCGTCGACGTCGGCGAGGACGTAGACGGCTTCGTCCTCGATACGACAGCGGCGCGGTTTGTCGATCTCGGAACACGTTTCGCCGTCAGTGTCGATCCCTCGGCAGGCGAGACCGACGTCATCGTTCTCGAGGGCGAGATCGAGGTAAACGAACCTGCCGGAGCTTCGACAGCGTCGCCCTACGCCAGCCTGATCGCAGGAGATGCGCTGACGATTGCGCCGAACAACGCGGTTCGAAGGCTGGCGGCGGTTTCGATGACTTCCCGCGTCACCCGGCTGGATCAGGTAGAACAGGCCGGCATCGTCACGACGATAACGGATAATGTAGCTGACCCCGAGTACCGACGGTTCTACGGCTTGGTTCCTGGCGGGATGAGAGAAGACGAACTCGCCTACACGACCATCGGCCGGGCTCGCTGGCATTCCGCCGAGGGCGAAGAGTTCCCTGCTGAACTATTGGGCGCGGACGCGATTCGCACGTTTCACGACGATCGCCGAAGCTGGGATTTGAATATCTCTATCGACCTCGCGGGTCCCGCCGCAATGTACGTGATGGTAGACGCCCGCAACCCTACTCCCGACTGGCTCCTCGAAGACTTCGCAGATACCGGCCTTCAACTTCGCACGGGTCCCTGGCGGGAAGTCGGTGTCGTCGAGGACGTGACACCCGGTTCCGATGGCGGTCTCTACGTGTCATACCGTGTCTGGAAACGAGAAATTTTGGCAGCCGGAACCGTGACGCTCGGTCCTCCCCGCACGCGCGGACAGCCCGGCAACCGCGCGATGTACGGCATCGCCGTACGAGCCATGTAACCTAAGGAGAACTCCCGATGAGAAAAGCTGGATTCGTTTCAACAGGCTTGGTCCTCGCCTGCACGGTACAGTTCGCGTCGGCACAGGGGATGGGCGGAATGGGTGGAATGGGCGGTCAGAACTTCGCCGCCATCGACACAGACAGCAATGGCGAACTCACGCTCGAGGAACTTCTGGCTGCCCCCAACATCAACGAGAACCAGGCCCGCCAGCGGCTGGAGACATGGGATACGGATGACAGCGGAACGGTGTCCGAGGAAGAGTTCAACAATCGTCCCCGCGGCGGCGGCATGGGGATGAGCCAGTAAGCGGTCTACCAGGAGCAAGAAGATGAAACCCTTGACTAGTCTTACGAACTGCCTGTTACTTTCCCTGTTCTGCACGCCGGTGATCGCCCAGGGCAACTCGGGCCGACCGAACTTCGTATTGGTCTATGGCGAAGGCGCCGGATGGGTCAGCACCTCCGTTCAGATGGACGGAGCGGACCCGAACTCGAAGAGCGAGTTCATCGAGACGCCGAATCTCGAGCGGCTGGCGGCTCGTGGTCTGATCTTCAGCCGCGGCTATGCTCCCTCGCCCCGCTGCACGCCGTCCCGCGCGGGACTCGTGACGGGCAAAAGCCCAGGGCTCTTGCACATGACCTATATCTCCGCATCCGGAACGGAAGGCCGCGACGAAGAGCTCGCCGCCAGCAGAAAGCTGCTGCCCCCTGCGCCGATCGTCGAGCTTCCGGCGCAAGAGACGACTTATGCGGAACTCGTGCGCCAGGCAGGCTATACGACCGCTCATTTCGGCAAATGGCATCTCGGCCGCGCCGATCCGATGGAGCACGGCTTCGACGAAAGTGACGGCGCGAACAACAACAACGCGCCCGATGGGGCCCGCGCCGCCAACCCGAAAGAGATGTTCGCGACGGCGGAACGCGGCGTCGACTTCATGCGCCGGCAAGTCGCCGCGGGGCGACCATTTCTGCTGCAGGTTTCGCATTATCCCGACCGGATCAGTCGCAATAATCCGGACGAAATGATCGCCGCCGCTCGCGACATGGACACGGCATTCGGACAGCTGCTGGACGCCCTTGACGAGCTCGACGTCGCGAACAATACCTACGTCATCTTCACAACGGACCACGGTACCCAGGGCCAAGGATTGAACGGACCGCTGTCGAACGGCAAAGGCTCAGTCCTCGAAGGCGGCCTGCGGGTTCCGTTCCTTGTCGCCGGCCCGGGCGTGCGCTCCGGTGAGTGGTCGCCGGTTCCGGTGACTGCGCTCGATATCTTTCCGACGATTGCGGAACTCAGCGGCAACGCTGACAACGTCTCTGCCGAAGTCGAAGGCGGCAGCCTGGCCGGAGTGCTCCGAGACGCGGACGCGAGGGTCGAGCGGTCTCGAGAGGAAATCGTGTTTCACTTCCCGCACTACGACTTGCGGAACGCCGGGCCTGCGACCGCGATGCTGCTGGGTGACTACAAGCTCGTCAGGAACTACGTCGACAACGAAACGCGGCTCTACGATCTGTCTGCGGATCCCGGAGAGAGCAACGACCTTTCGGCGGAGCTGCCCGACATGGTCGAGGACCTGGACGCACGACTTGCGGCCTATTTGCAGGAGATTGACGCGCAGATGCCGCGACCGAACCCCGACTATCGTTAGCCCGCGTCGCTAACGCGCTTCGATCGTGTAGCTGTGGGCGACCATGCCGTCGCGATGCGTCTCGTCTTCCTCGTGCGGCAAATAGGTCTGCACGTAATCCACGGTCACGTCATCGGGTGATACGTGCACGCGAAGGTAACCGCCGCCTCCAACCACCGTGCCGTGATTGTAGTTGTAGTTCTTGGCCGAGTTCGTCGCGTCGTAGAGCCCGCTGCGCGCCGGCACAGGCCCTTCCTGATAGACGATGCCGTCGAGGTCCTGCTTGACATAGAGATGGTCGTGCCCATGGAAGTAGATCGTCGCGTTATGGGCGACCAACAGCTGGTGGATGGGCATCGCCCAACCCGGACGCGCCTCGTCGAATCCCCAGGTACCGTCGAGATTGTAGCCGCCCATCTCCTTGTACTTGACGGTCTCGATGCCACCGCGCATCTGGCCGCGCATGTTCAGCCCGCCGATCAGGTTGTGCGAAAAGACGAACTTGAACGTCGCATCGCTGTTCTCGAGCGTCGTTTTTAGCCATTCGTACTGTCGACGACCGAGCGTCACTGACCAGTCACCGGCCAGCTCCGGCGGCTCGGGCTGGAACCAGTACGGATCCAGCGAGATGAAGAGCGCGTCACCCCACTCGAACGCGTAATACGTCTGGCGAAGCCCGACGAACGGCTCGTGACGGCCGTCGCCCGTATAGAAGTCGTTCGGTTCGGGGTTCGGAAAGTAACGTTTTCTTCCCAACGAACCCATGACGGCGAGGTTGTTCGGCGTGCCGTCGAGGTGTCTGCCCCACTCGCCTTCATGGTTGCCGTTGACGAGAAACAGCGGCGCGGAATGATTGACGATATCGAAATAGGACCGCATGAGTTGAACGCGACCTGAAATCTGCTCTTCCGTGACAGGCCCCTCTCGCGCGTACCGGTCGATGAAGAAGGTGTCACCGAGATCGAACATGAAGTCCGGATTGTCCGCAGCCATCTTGTTGAGGCTCAGCTTGTAGGCCTCCGGGTCGTTGGTCTGAAGCATATGCGGGTCGAACTGCACCACGAACGTATACTCGCTGCCCGGCGGCCGCGCCGTGTGGAACGAACGCTCGGTGCGCGCTTTGAGCTCCGGTGAGCCGCGCTCCATGTAGCGCATTCGATAGTAATAACGCGTGTTCGGTTCGAGGTCGTCGATCAGGACATGAGTGGGCTCGCCTGCGGGCAGCCGGATGGAAGCCGTCCTGCCGCTGTAGTGTCCGGGCGCGTCGCCGTATTCGAAGTACGCCTCGACTTCTTCGAGTGCCTCTACATTGATCGTTATGGACGTGTCCGTCGGTCGGCCGAGCAGCTCCTGAGCCCTGAACAACGGATCGTTCGTGCCCCGAGGATGATTTCCATATCCGTTTGTCGATTGCTGTGAAACGATCACCGCGGCCGGTTCCTGCACGGCCTCGTTGAACGGGAAGCTGCGCGGGTCGCGGTACTCGTGCTGCTGAGCGACCGCTACGGTGGAAACGAAAGCCAACCCCCAAAGAATCCGACGACTGTTGATTATCACGCGAGAACTCCTCTCTCAGAGATTTTCATCACTGCTCGGCATACGGTCCAACACTCCGGCCCACGTCGATATTTGCCGGTCGGGATACGATATCCAGCGCCTGCGTAGCAAGCGAAATGCTTTAACGAATGATAGCCGTTCGGACACGACGGTAAGGCACGGGATCGAGTTACGATAACCCGTCAGCGCAAATGGCATCGGCGGATAACGCGGGGTTATCGCCGAAAATCCGACGGCGAGGACTAGTTGGCCTCGTAACCTGCGTTCTCCGGGGTGCAGCCGTAGACAACGACGTCGTAGTCCGAACGCCGAAACCGATATTCGAACGTCAGCGGCTTCATGAGCGTGATCGGGTCAACGTAGGTGATCTCGAGTACTAGCCGCTCGCCCTCGCGATGAAACCGCTCGATGCTGCGCATGGCCGCCGACTGCGGAACATAGCGCCGCATCGTGGTAATGAAGCCCGGTGCATAGGCCAGCGTCTCGATGAGCAGCTCGTCGTCTTCGTACCAGCCGATGGAGTTTCCCATCGTGGGTATCATTCGCCCGTCGATGTTGCGCGTGCTGGGCTCTGCATCGAGTGTGTGCGCCGGCACGTTGAGCGGCACGGTGCGCCGCAGGTCAAACATCTCGAAACGGAACTCGACGCGATCGTCGTATTGATTTATCTCGATCGGCGAACCGGGATTGTCCCAGATCCTGCCCGGGCCCGACGGCAGGCACTCGAGGCTCGGATCATCAGAAAGAATGTCGAACGCGTCGTAACGCCGCTGGCCTTCTTCGGACATCGCGATCTCCGACCACGTGAAGCCGCCCTCGCCGTGAGAGCCGTCGAGCATCCACACGCCATCGATGTCAATCTGAGCCATGCCTGTCAGCGGCCAGATCAGACACGGAATCAGCCAGCAGCGGCGATAAGAAAATCGTCTCAGGTCATGCATGTGGGTTTCACCCGCAGTTTTTCCGTACGCATTCTCGCGTGTTTAGTCTATCGTTTGTATCCGAGCCGATTGGCAGTAACAAGATCCCGGAGAGAAGAAAGCATGGCAGGCATCACTAAACGCATCATACGATCGCCGATCCGGCTCGGGCCGCAGACAATCGCCGTCTGCCTGATCTGCATCGGAGCAACGGCTGCCGCGCAGGAAGTCCCGGTTCCTGTCTACGAGGTCGATGCATCCTGGCCGAAGGTGCCGCTGCCCAACAAGTGGCTCATCCAGGCCGTACCCGTCATAACTACGGATCACGAAGACCATATCTGGGCAATCAGCCGCGCCAGAGATCTGCGACCCGACGAGGCGATGGCTACGACGACACCGCCGCGCGGCGACTGCTGTGTCGCGGCGCCCGAGATTCTCGAGTTCGACACGGAAGGCAATCTCGTCAACGCCTGGGGCGGCCCCGGACATCACCCGCTGTGGCCAGCCGGACCACAGACCATCGTCGTCGACCGCGAGGGTAACGTCTGGATCTCGGCGCGGGGACGCGGCGACGGACTTATGAAGTTCTCGCGCGAAGGCGAATTCCTGTGGGATTTCGGTCACCGCGGGCCGCGACCGCAACCCGGCGATACGCTGCCGCCGCTCGTCGAGGACAACACGGAGACGGAGGTACTGCCCAACGGCGTGTTCGTCTTCAATCTGGATGAAGACGAGCGCGAGATCTACATCATCGACTACAAGCGCGTGCTCGTCTACGACATGGATACGGCCGAGTACAAGCGCGGCTGGGGCGGCCGCGGCATGCCGCTCGATGAAATCACGAACGACTCCATCCCACCCTACGACTGGCGAGCCGGCCCGCCACCCGATCTCGACCAGTTCGCACCTGCCCTTCACTGTGTCCATATTTCAGTCGACGGGCTCGTTTACGTCTGCGAGAGAGGCAATAACCGAATACAGGTGTTCACGAAAGCCGGCGAGCACGTTTTCGAGTTCCATGTCGCGAACCATACGCCCGCGCGCGGACCTGAATGCGGCCGCATTGGCGATCCCGAGTTCGCGCGCTGCGGGACGACCTGGAACATGACGTTCTCGCACGACGAAGGTCAGCAATACGTGCTCGTAGCAGATGGCACAAACCATCGCGTCTGGATCCACGACCGCTTCACGGGCGAGCAGGTCGGCGAGGTCGGCAGTCCCGGCAGAAACGCCGGTCAGTTCTACTGGCTGGACGGCATCGCGCTGGACTCCTACGGCAACATGTATACGGGCGAGGTGTACATGGGAAAACGCGTGCAGAAATTCGATCTGATTAACGGCGACGGCGTCAGAAGATTTCGTTAGTCGTCACTGCCGGAGTGGTCATGATGTCGTCCTGCGGCGCGCGTAGGGCCGGATACTCGCTGTACTGACACGCCCACTTCGATACACTCACGCCTTCGAAGAGTTCCCAAACACTTCGTCATGAGCAGAAAACGCCGCAAGAAAAACCAGCCGACATCAATTAGTTCGGCGGCGATCGAGGCTCCGGCGCCCGCCGCCAATCCCGGCGTGCTCCTGGGCGTTGTTGCCTGCTTTGTGCTGTCCGGGTTCGCCGCCCTGCTCTACCAGACGGCCTGGATGCGGCAATTCTCGGTCGTCTTCGGCACCTCGGAACTCGCGGTGGCAACCGTGCTCTCTGCCTACATGGCCGGCCTGGCATTGGGCGCGGCCATCGCCGGCCGCTATGTCGACCGCATAACACGACCGGTACTTTTCTACGGACTGCTGGAAGCCGGCGTGGCCGTTTCGGCGCTGGCCGTACCCCTGCTGCTGGCTCTGGCCAACGTTCTTTACGTGAGTATGCTCGGCAGCCAACCCGAGCCCCCCGATGCCAGCGGTCTGGGACAGTCGCTCTTCTATCTCGTCGTCGCGTTCATCGTTCTCGCGATTCCGACCGGCTGCATGGGCGCCACGCTACCGCTATTGACGAAGTATGTCGTCCGTTCCAAAGACCAGATCGGGCCGCGCGTCGGAATGCTCTACGCCTTCAACACGGTAGGCGCCGTTGGCGGTACCGTCACGGCGGGCTTCCTGCTCATACCGGCGCTCGGACTCTCGGGCACCGTCTGGATCGGCGTCTTCGTGAACTTCCTCGTGTTCGTTATCGCGGCGATGCTCGCGCGCGCGGTGACGCCGATCGAGACCGAAGACGCGGAAGCCACGCAAGTACGCGACCGGGCCCAGGAAGCCCGGCGCCCGGAATTCGGCTTCCGGGGCGCTTTCTGGATCCTGCCGCTGATGTTGCTCTCGGGTGCCAATACGTTCACCTATGAAGTCCTCTGGACTCGGCTGCTTGGGCACGTCCTGGGCGGCAGCATCGCGGCTTTCTCCACGATGCTCGCGAGCTTCCTGGCCGGCATCGCCCTCGGCAGCGCGATCGCCGCGAGATTCGCGAAGAACGCTCAGGTCGCGCTCACGGGTTTCGTCGTCGTGCAGGGCGGAATCGCCGTCACGTCACTCCTTATATATGAGTCCCTGAGCATCCTGATTCCCGAGAGCGCCGGTCTGCGAGGCAATGTACCGCTCGCCATGGCCGTGCTGCTTCCGGCGACGCTGTTCATCGGCGCGACATTTCCGTTCGCGGTCCGCATTCTGGCCAGGGATAGAGACGACGCCGCCCCGGCATCCGCCCGCGTTTACGCGTGGAACACGTTCGGCGCTATCGTTGGCGCCGCAATAGCCGGGTTCATGCTGATCCCGCTGTTGAAATACGAAGGGGCGATCCAGCTCGCCGTGACGATGAATGTCGCGCTGGGTCTCGCCGCCAGCCTGCTGATATTCGAGCGCAGATATCGCACGGCCGTGGCTGCGGGCATAGGACTCGTCGTCATCGGACTCGTCTACCGACCCGAGATACCCGAAGACATCCTGCGCACGTCCCCGATGACCAACGAGGCAGGCGGCGAAATCCGATTCTACGAGGTCGGTCGGTCCGCAACGGTGCTGGTGCTCGAAGAGAGCGGCTTCTTCAATCTGCGGACCAACGGGCTACCCGAGGCCTCCACCAATCTTCAGGGCGCACCGCCCTACCAGCACAACCAGCACCTGCTGTCGACAGTGCCCATACTCGCACGACCAGACGCGAGCGAGATGCTGATCGTCGGCTTCGGCGCCGGCGTCGCGGTGGAAGGCGTGCCGCCATCCGTCGATAACATCGACGTTATCGAGCTTGAACCGAAGGTCATCGACGCGAACCGCTTCATCGCGCCGGAACGCCAGATCGACCCACTGGCCGACGACCGCGTTCGCGTCGTGATCAACGACGCGAGAAGCGCTCTGGCGCTCACGTCCAAACGTTACGACGCGATCGTCTCGCAGCCGTCACATCCCTGGACGGCGGGTGCATCCCATCTGTACACGCGTGAATTCATCGCTCTAGCGAAGGAGCACCTGACTCCCGATGGTGTATTCCTGCAGTGGATGAACACGGAGTTCGTCACGCAATCCCTGCTGCAGAGTCTGTGCGCGACCATTGTCGACGTCTTTCCCCATGTACGGCTCTATCAATGGGAGCCGGGCGTCCTGTTTTTCCTGGGATCCGACGAGCCGCTGGATATCGAGCGCAACCTCAGCGCGACAGGTCGACCGCTGCGCGATCATCCGGTCCATTATCTCGAGAAGGGTATCGGCTCGGTCGAGGACGTTTTGACTGCGCTGGCCATGGACGAGGAAAACGTCGCGCGCTTCGCACGCAACGCCCGGATCCTGACCGACAACTTCAACCGGATGGCCACGGAATCGGCCGTCGCGATGGAAAGAGGTGAGACGCTTGAGTTCCGTGAGCTTGTCGATCTGTCCCTGCCTTTCGATCCGAGGCTGCAAGCCGATAGCTGGGTGCATCGGGAGTATCCCGGTTATCTCAATTTTGGCTATATCGCCGAACGGCTCGAACGAACGGGGTTCAAAAAGCACGCCGTCGACCTGGCCAGTACGCTCGAGGAGTCACGCTCGCCCGAATATCTCGTATTGATCGGCATGGGGCTGCGGCGCCAGGGGGAGGAGCAGGAGGCGCAGCGCGTATTGCGCGCTGCTCTCGCGGCCGACCCGCAAAACCCGCAGGTGCGCTTCGCTCTGCTCAGGCCATGGCTGAACCGGCTGGAGCTCGACAGCACGCCAGACTACATCAAGGAACTCGCCGCGTCCGCATCCGGGTCGGAAGCTGCGGTGATCGCTGGCTGGCGAGCCGCGGCGCTGCAAGACTGGAACGGGCTCGTTGAACTCGACCCGGAGCTCGCCAGGGTCCGTCCAACCGATCAGTGGTACGTCGAGTCCGTCAAGCTTCGGGCCGACTGGCGCATCAAGGTGACGACGCCGGAGTACCAGCCTTCCCTCGCCCGGGAGGCGCAGCGCCTCATCGACAACGCGATCGCGATTTCTCGGGATCCCGATTTCTACAGCATGCGCGTCGCTGCAGCGTTCGTGGCGGGCGACGCAATCGACGTCATCGAAACCGCCCGCCGTTTGTTTTACGTGTTCGACAACGAGGTCGACAGCGCGATCGAAGGCAGAATCGATGTGAACTCTGCCGCTATCGATCTTAAACTGCGACAGATCGAAACGGTTCGCACAGTCGTCGATCAGGTGAGGCGGGAGAGCGACATCCCGTCCTATAAGACCGAGGAGCTGGATCGCGAGCTCGCGAACGTCATCCGGCGCTTGCGCGACCTGCGGGACGAGAGACTCGAATCCAGCGGCGCGTAGCAATGCGGACATCGGCTGTTCGTTATTCCTCCCAGTCCAAGGCACAGTCGAAGTCCTCGATCATTTCGTACCCGGGTGCCCAGCGACGCTGCTGCCGAACCGTGACGGGCTCGGAAAAGACCACAGGATCCGTTACCGTGGCCGTGTAAGTCAGCAACGATTCATTCTCCGACATCTCGAAGCGCTCAAGGATCTCTACCTGGTCGGAGTGCGGCGTTCCGTCGCGAAACATCAACGGATAGTCGATATCAGTTGTTCTGACGACGAGCGCATCACCCTCCCAGTGCCCGACGGAATATCCAAACTCCGCCGGCACCGGTTCAGCGCTCGCTGCCTCCGTGTTTAGATAGATGACTCGTTCCACATTGAAGTCTTCCAAGTCGATAATGATCCTATCGCCTTCGTCGACGAACCGAATGGGAGCTGTATCCATCATGCTCGTCACAATCCCGGTTCGGCATTCGAGCTCCGGATTGTCCGTGACGGCGTCGTACTGCTCGAAGAGTTCACGGCCGCGAGCGGTGAGTTGCTCATCGACATCCGCAACGGTCGCGCGGCGATGAAGCCGCTCGCCCCAAATACGGAAAATTCCGTTCGCTGTACGCCGATCCTCAGCGACCCTTTCCGGATCTAGTACGGCTTCTACCTCCTGAACGACATTCTCCGACCAACGCGGCTGAGAACGATTCGCTCGCACCAGTTCCTCACCGCTCGGCAGCAACAGGTGCATCGCACCAATAGAGTCCGGGTTGCGTCTAGATCGATAGCCAGCAAGCTTTACATTGCCTAGAAAATCTTCTGGACGCCTGCCTTGGCTTTCAAACACGCGTGGCGTCGGCCCGATCTCGATCTCCCATATCTTTTCTTCCCCATTCGGCTCGACGACGCGCATGCGCGCTCGCGTGTGCGGATAGCGCCACAAGACTTCGATGATCTCGCCATCAAACTCGAGCATCGTATCCGTGAAATAGAGCGCGCCGTTGGAAACCGCGCCGTGGTGAGCGATTGCTTGCGAAGAAAAAATCGCCATCAGAACAGGCAGGGATGCCGCGCTGAGAATCTTCGTGTTCATAGATCTGTGCGTACTCCTTAGTCCGTCAGAATAGATGACGCCATCGTTGGTTTCGGTTCTCTACACTCGACCGCTCCTCCCGGAGCAACCGCGCGACTTGTGACCGAGAGCGGAAAAGATCCGGCGATTCAGCCAAGGAGTGTGGGTTAACCGTCCTGAATTCCGAAATCACGGCATCTTCGATGAGGAGATCCATGCCCGTGTCGTAGTGGGGGTCAACTGCGTGGTGATCCGATACCGTCATCGGCAGGCAACCGATAGCCATTGTTACAGCAAGCTTCTCGACGAGTCTCATCCGGTTCGATTCAGATTGGCTGAATTCACGGGGCCTCTCCGAGATCGCGCAGACTACTCCACCGCAAAGTATTCCGGAGAACCGCCAACTTGAGACAGCATTCCGTGATCATCACCGAACCACCAGCCGAGATCCCAGTCATCGCCATTGAACGTCATGACACCGACTTCCCACGCGCCAACCGGACCATGCGTTGCTGGAATGCCGAACAAGCTTTGTGTATTCGTTCCGGTCAGCAGGAATGTGATAAAGACCTTGTCACCGTCCGCGATCAGCGTACCGATCATATCGACGCGATCCGGAAACGCGCGCCCCATCGGAAATTGCGATCTCTCGGTCTCTCCAGCGAAATCTGCGATATGCAGGAAACCGCGGCG
>JAHEKF010000128.1 GCA_024638465.1 Rhodospirillaceae bacterium
CCCGGTGCGCCTGTTTGGCGATAACAACGAACTCATCGCCGCCCCAGCGGATAACGAAGTCCGAACGGCGACAGGTACCAAGAAGGACGTCCCGGATATCCAGGAGCAGCTTGTCGCCGGCGGCATGGCCGTAGGTGTCATTGATCGGTTTGAAATTGTCCAGGTCGATCATCATGAAGACGAGGTCTGCCGCATCTTTCACCGGAAGGCCGTGGTCCTCGTTGTCGTACTTGCGGCTGATCGTGGCGAGTTCCCGGGATACCTCTTCGAACACAAATCGTCGATTTCGAAGACCGGTCAACGGATCGCTGAGGCTGCTTTCCTGCAGCGATCGGTTCAGCTCACGGAGCTCGTCATTGCGTTCCGCCAACTCGTTGGTACGCGAACGGACCTCCTGTTCCAGGCGATTACTGTACTCTTCTTCGCGGCGGATCTTGCGAGCGTGCCCGAGGTAGAGGAATATCGCCAGCTGCACTGCCATGGCCATGTAGCCAAGATAGGCCCACCAGGTATCCCACGGTGCAGGCGCGACGCGCACGGGAACGGTGATGCCGGCTTCGTTCCATACCCCATCGCTGTTCGCCGCCTTGACGCGAAGCACGTAGCTGCCGTCGTCGAGGTCCGTGTAGGTGATGCGCCGGCGGTTGCCGAGATCGATCCAGTCCTTGTCGAAACCTTCCAGTTTGTACATGTAACGGTTGGCTTCGGGGGCCGCGTAATCGAGCGCCGCAACCTCGAAGCTGACCTGGTCGTCACGGTAGCCGAGATCGATTCCGGCTTCCGGGTCCTCGGGCAGATCGGCCTTTAGCGGATCATTGCCCTTGAAGAAACCGGTCAGTATCACGGCTGGTACCGCGGAACTGACGGTTAGAGTTTCGGGATCGAAGACGTTGAAACCGCTCGGTCCCCCGAAGTAGAGCTCTCCTGTGGAACTGCGATGGTGAGCATTGAAGTTAAATTCGTCGGACTGCAGTCCGTCGCGTCGGTGCAGGTTGCGGATCGCGCCGGTTTCAGGGTTCAGCCGGCTGATGCCGTAATTCGTACTGAGCCAGAGTTCGCCGCTGGCGCCGCTCTGAATGCCGTAAACGACGTTGTTAGCAAGTCCGTCAGTCTGCGAGATATTGGCGAACCGAACCTGGCCGGGTTGCGCTGAACTGCCGACGACCCGGTCCAGGCCACCGCCACGCGTTCCAACCCAGACTCGGTCGAACGCATCGACGTGCACCGCATACACGGTATCGTCGGCAAGGCTCTTCGGGTCGTCATCGTCATAACGATAAACGTGGAACTTGTCGGTATCGCGATCGTAAAGGTTGAGGCCGCCGCTGTCCGTGCCAATCCAGAGGTTGCCGCGCGCATCCTGCGCGAAACTGGTAACCCGGGTTCCTGACAACGCGCCCTGAATTGCCGGATCGGACTCGTGACGCAAGAAGCTGTCCGTGGAGTAATCGTAGACGCTGATGCCACCGCCGAATGTGCCCACCCAGATGAGCCCTTCGCGGTCCTCGAAGATCGTCATCACGCCGTTTGCACTCAGGCTCGTGGCCTCGCCGGGGTCATGGCGAAACACCGTATTGCGGCCGCTGACCGTGTCGATTCGATTCAGACCGCCGCCCATGGTACCCGTCCAGAGCATGCCGCGGCTGTCGAGAAGGAGGCTCATGACCCGATCGTCACTGATGCTGTTGGAATCGGCGGGATCGTGACGCAGCTCGGTCTTTTCCCCTGTGTTTCGGTCAAGCCGGATCAGGCCACCACCGAAGGTACCGATCCAGACCCTGTCGGCACCCTCTGCCGCGAAAGCAAGCACGTTGGGTTGTGCCTCGCTGTCTCCGGACAGGACCGCCGCCTCGCGCAGCCCGAGCCCCCAGGTTCGCGGGTTCCATTTGCTGATACCGGCATGCAACGTGCCTACCCAGAGAATGCCGGTGCGGTCCTGGAACAGCGACAGAACGGTGTCGGCACCGAGAGATGCACCGTCGTGCGCCTCCCTGCGAAAATGCGTAAAGCGGCCGCGATCCCGGTCCATCAGGTTCAGTCCCGCTTCCGTGCCCACCCAGAGTCGGCCGTCCTCGTCCTCCAGGATCGCCCTGACCCGGTTGCTGCTGATGCTATCGGCAACACCCGGATCGTGCTGGTAGCGCTCGAACGTACCCGATTGCCTGTCCAGTTGGTTCAGGCCGCCATCGTGCGTGCCTACCCAGAGATTGCGACGACTGTCCTCGAAGACTGCGCGAACGCGATCGCTGGCGATCGACCGATCGTCTTTCGGGTCGTGGCGAAAACCACGGATGTCGCCCGTCTTCGGATCGAGAGCATACAGTCCATTTTCGGTGCCCACCCAGATAGTGCCGGAAGCCGCCTCGTGAAGCGCAAAGACACTCGCGACACCATCTTGCGGCGCGGGAAGCGGAAAGTGTGTGAACGTGCCTGTCGCGGGGTCAAGCCGGTCCAGGCCGGCGTTGCGCAATCCGAGCCAGACCGCACCGCCGCTGTCGATCAGGACCGTGCGCACGATGTCGCCGGCAATGCTCGAGGGGTCGCCCGCGTCGTGACGGAAGTTGCGGATGCTACCCGTGTTGGCGTCCACCGTTGACAGGCCGCCGCCCTTCGTTCCGATCCAGACCCGACCATTGTCGTCCGTTGCCAGGCTGTAGATGAAGTCGCTGCGAAGCGCGTTCGGGTTACCCCTTTCGCGCATGAAATGCTCGAACGCGTAGCCATCGAACCGGTTTAGCCCGTTTTCGGTGCCGAACCACATAAAACCTTTCGAATCCTGGGCAATGGCAACGACCGCGCTTTGCGACAGCCCGTCGTCCATCGTAACGTGGTCGAAGCGCATGGGGTGGCTCGAATCGGCCAGTATCGGAGACGTCGGCAGCGTGACTGCAATCAGTGCCGCAATGCCCAGGGCTGTCCTCTTGAGAACGGCATTAGCTGTTCCCGTTAGAGTGAAAGCCAGTTTTCCAGGTTCGGACATCCCCGTTACCCCAGGCCCGACGGGTGCTGCCGCCGGAGGATTGCTCGAACTGCAATCTAAACACTTCGTGCCGATTACGGCCCGGATACAGGGAATATTGGACCGGCCGCAAAGTGTGACGGCGTTCTCATAATGGGTCGGTTAAATGAACTGCCGGTCAACCCTGCTGCGCAGCGAGGGCCGGAATCTCTTCTGCCGCCACGGCGGGCGACAGGTGGAAGCCCTGGTACAGGTCGCAGCCGAGGGCCTGGAGAATACCGAGTTGCGTGGCGGTTTCGACGCCCTCAGCGACAACGGTCAGGCGCAATTTCTTGGCGACGGCGATGATCGCTGCCGCCATGTTGCCCGATCGCCCCTCATCCGCAAGCGCCGCGATATAGCTCCTGTCTATTTTCAGGGTATCCGCGGGAAGGTCTTTGAGATAGGCAATTGCGGAATTGCCGGTGCCGAAGTCGTCGATCGCGATCGTAACGCCAAGGGACTTGAGCTGCCGAAGCTGTTCCAGGATGTCGTCATTCCCGGACATTACGCCTCGCTCGCTGAGTTCGAGCTCGAGAAATCGCGAATCGATCTTGTGCGTCTCGAGGCAGCGGGCGACCACCTGCGGGAATTCTGCGGCCATGAGCTGGCTCTTGGAGACGTTAACGGCCATGCGAACAGAATTGAGCCCGCTATCGTGCCATTGCTTTAGCTGGCGGAGCGCCTCGTCGAGCACATAGGCGCCCAGACGCCGCATGAGACCCGCTTCTTCAGCAATAGGAACAAACTGCTCCGGCGAAATGAAGCTGCCGTCCGGCTGCGGCCAGCGCAACAGGGCCTCGGTCGCGACGAGGCTGCCGCTGTCGACATCGACGAGCGGCTGGTAGGCGAGCCGGAGCTGGCGCTTCTCGAGCGAAATATGCAACATCTGCTCGATCTCGAGCCTGCGCG
>JAHEKF010000065.1 GCA_024638465.1 Rhodospirillaceae bacterium
TGGGAATCGATGGCGATGTCGTGAACCGCATGGAACTGACCGGCGTAGCGTCCCGGACGCCCTAATCGGCCGAGCGTGGTATGCGTTTCGCGGTCGACGATTCGCAACTCATTGTTGAAGCCATCGACCATGAAGATGTAACGCTGCTCGGAGTCGACTGAAAAAGTCAGATCGTAGACCGAACCGTTCTGGAGCGTTTCCGGTTCGAAGAACGCCTCAGTGACG
This sequence comes from Rhodospirillaceae bacterium, assembly GCA_024638465.1. Lineage (GTDB taxonomy): Bacteria > Pseudomonadota > Gammaproteobacteria > Steroidobacterales > Rariloculaceae > SMWC01. The sequence goes on from JAHEKF010000065.1 coordinate 226, forward strand.
AAGCTCCCGTCCGTCGCGAAGATTTGGACCCTGTCGTTCGTCCGGTCACAGACATAAACGAGCCCGTCGTTGGACACCTGAACGCAGTGAACCGGGTTACCGAACTGCCGCGAGGGCCGCGCGTCGGGACTATACGTCGGCAGCGCATCGTCGTGTGGCTCGTTCCCGTATGCGCCCCAGTGGCGCTTGTAGGCGCCCGTTTCGGAATCGTAAACGACGATGCGGCGATTGCCGTAGCCATCCGCTACGAAAACTTCCCTTTCTTCAGTGTCGACGTACAGATCGGCGGGTCGGCCGAGATTCTCCGGATCGTTGCTGCCATCGCTCTGGCCCTGCGAACCGATCTGCATCACGAATTCGCCATCCATAGTGAACTTCAATATCTGGCTGTCTTCCGCACCGTTGCCGGCGAGCCAGACGTAGCCATCGGCGATGTGAATGCCGTGTTCGTTCTGCGGCCATTCGTAGCCTTCACCGGGGCCACCCCAGGCGCGCACGACATTGCCGCTGTGGTCGAATGCGATGACGGGGGGCGCGGGAACGCAACACTTGCTGGCCGGCGGATCGAGCGTTGCAGCTTGCTCTCGATCGCTCAGCGAGTTCGGCCGTTGCACGATCCAGACATGGTCATTCGAATCGACGTGGACCCCGGATACCTGGCCCAATACCCAGTTATTTGGCAGTGGCTTTGGCCAGAACGGATCGACGAGAAACTGTGGCAGCTCGTCTTCGATATTGGCGGGAACCGTTACAGGCGAGTTCGTTGCGCGGCGCTCTGGCGATATCTCTGAAGACTGCGAGAAAGTTATATTCGAAAAGGCGCATCCGCTGGCCGCCCAAAACAGAATTCGCAGAACGGAATTTCTTCTTCTCATCGTTGTTACTCCCAGGCTTATGAAGAGCGATCGTCGTATTCGGCCCGACGTTTCTCGACGAATGCCGTGATATTTTCGCGCCCATCGCGCGATTGTGACGTCATCGCCATCACATCCGAGGCGAGCTCATAGGCGCCAGCGACATCCAGCTCAGCCTGACGGTAGAAGGCTTTCTTACCTTCAGCTTTTGAAGCCCGGCTTCCGCGAGTTGCGCTTTGCAGCAGCGCGAGCGATTCGACGGCGAGCTCATCATCGGCTACGACTCGGTTAACGAGCCCCCACTCGACAGCCGTCTCCGGACCGATCGCATCGCCGGTAAACAGCATTTCGAGCGCTCGTTTACGCCCGACTGCCCGCACGACGGCGACCGCTGGCGTGTGACAAAACCAGCCTCCCTGGCCTCCGGGCGTCTGAAATCTCGCAGACCTTCCAGCTACCGCCAGATCGCAGGATGCTACGAGCTGACACCCGGCTCCGATGGCCGGTCCCTGCACCTGTGCGACGACGGGTTGCGGAATTTCCAACAACATCTGCATCAGTGCAGCACAGGACGCGAGCAGCTCTCGCATTCCATCGAGATCACGCGAATGCATGTCGTTGAAGTCGTGACCGGAACAGAACACAGGCCCTTCCGCCGCGAGCAGGATTCCACGGGCGTCGCTTGCCGCCACCGATTCGAACGCGCTAGTCAGTTCGGCAAGATGTTCCGCTGACAGAGAGTTGCGCCGCTCCGAGCGCCGCATCGTTATCGTGACCAGCTCGTCGGTCGTGTCGACGGATATGTTCTTGTATTTCAAGGCCGACCCCCTTCCTCGTCCGGATTCTACCCACTTCGGACGGATGAGTGCTGCAAAATCTGTAGAATCTCTTTGGTAAGGTAGTCAGGGAGCAGTCCATGACACTCAGAATGCTTGTTCTCGTCGCGGCGTCGATATCGGGCGGCGCAATGGCACTGGCACAGGAGATCAGGAACGAGACCGTGGTCGAGGCCGCCGACGCGCTCGGCATGGTCCGCGGCGCGGCGCGGCGAATGGACTCTATCAACACGATCGAGTTCTCCGGTCGCGGCATGATCCGGCGGCCGCAGGACGACGGCAGCTGGTGGGAAGCTGAACTCACGAATCTGACCGTCGGCATCAGTTATTCCATCCCTGCGCTGCGCTGGGACCAGGCGACAGGTAATCAGCGTGTGATCTATGTGGTCCGTGGTGACGAGGCGTGGGAGGAACGCACGCCGGGTGTTGGCAACACGCCGGCGATGAATTTCGTAGACCGCTTTTCACGACAGATCTGGTTCTCTCCACACGGCCTGATTCGTGCCGCCATCGAAGCTGAAGCCCGCGAACCAGGTTCCGTCGAAATCGGATCGGACGCCGGCCGCTCCACGCTGACAGTCGAAGTGAACGGCTTCACGCTGACGGCCACGCTGAACGAAGACAATCGCCCGCAGACCGTGTCGATGCCAGTGACGCATCCGCTGCTGGGCCCGACCGTGCTTTCAACTCACTACGGCGACTATGTCGACTGGCCTCTGCTGGACGTTTTCTTCCCGTCTCGTATTCAGCAAACACTCGGTGACGTGACCTGGCTCGATCTCGAAGTCACCGAGTTCTTTCAGAATCCCTACGTCGTATTTCCGGACCCACTGCCGTAATGCCGGAGCCAGCAATGAAACGATCTGTTCGTAGTGCCGCACTGGTTTTTATTCTCGTCGCGTTTTCAGCGACTGCCTTCGGACATCATGCTGTGCAGGCGCAGTTCGATGTCCGCGACATCAGAACGTTTACGGGCATCATGACCAATGTCGAACTCATCAATCCACATCCCTATTTTCACCTCGACGTCGACGTCGGTGACGGCGCCGTCGAGAACTGGGCTTTCGAAGCGCCGGCGCTAAACGTACTGCGGCGTGCGGGCCTCATTCGACAGCTTCGCGTTGGCGAGACCTATACGGTCGAGTACAACCCGGCGCGCAATGGAGAACCGCTCGGCCTGATGCTCGCGATCACACTGCCTGATGGTAACGAACTGCAGATGCGGAGCCTCGACCCCGCGCTAAGGTCACAGTAACGAGGTACGCGACATGATATTCAAACGAAGCCTGCTGCTGCTCTTCGTCGGCGCAATATCCGGTCAGGCGATGGCTCAATCGGAAGACGTTCCGCGCACGGCCGACGGCCGCCCGGACCTTTCAGGCTACTGGAGTACCGGCGGAATCAACTTCGGCAATCCACAGCCGGACGCCGATGGTGTGGTCGCAATGAATCTGCCGGCGCGAGATAACGACATCGGAAATTTCGAGAAGGATTTCGCGGTACTGGAGAGATCTCATCCGAACAAGCCGCTGTACCGACCCGAGTACTGGGAAACGATTCAGGACAACGACTGGAACGGCCTCACGCGTGACCCGGCTTTTCGCTGCATGCCGCAGGGCGTTCCACGCATGGGCCCGCCACACAAGATCGTGCAAACACCGACGGAAATCATCTTTCTGTACGAAGCCCGGTTCAATGACCAGGCCGCGTATCGCATCATTCCCGTCGATGGCCGCGAGCATCACCCGCTACAGGTCGCAGACACGACCTGGCTCGGATATTCGGTCGGTCACTGGGAAGGCGACACTCTGGTCGTCGAGACCGTCGGGTTCAACGACCAGAGCTGGATCGGCTGGCCGGGTTATATCCATACCTGGGACATGAAGGTTACGGAACGTCTGCACCGCGAAGGTGACACGCTGCACTGGATCGCGACAGTGGAAGATCCCATGCTGCTCGAGCCATGGACGATGGACCCGATCGAACGAAAGCACGTGACGGATCCGGATGCGTTTTTCTGGGGCGCGGTCCCGTGCGAAGAGCGCGACGCGGAGCACATCGTCGACCCGAACGTACGTGGTTGAACTCCGCTAGCGCAGGATAGCTTGCTCGGCGTTTTCTTCTGCCTGTTCGAGATAGTTTCGAAACACGCTCTGGTCATCGACAAACGGATGTGGATCGCCTGCGCCGCGGCCCGCCAGTGCGTCGCGCCGGTCGAAGAACGGCGCACCGGGCGCTGCGCCTCCACCCGTGGTGTGTCCGGCAAAGCGAACCCGGAACGGCAGCGACCGGGATGCCAGTTCCTGAAAACGCCGTATGTTGCCAAGCACCGTCTGATTCTTCCAATAATCGTTCGGCTGCGCACCGCCACCCCCGAAGACGACAGCACGGTACTCGTCATCGCCGTCGCGTACGGTGAACTCCATCGAAAGCACGCCTTCAGTGTGACCCGGCGTAATGTAGAACGTCATTATCTGATCGCCGAGTTCCAGGCGTTCGCCATCGTCTATAACCCAGTCGACGTCAGCCAGATCAAAGCCGAATACCGGCTGATTCCGGTCGGCCTCGGCGCGCTTCCAGTCTGCCGCAGTTAATCCGACCGTCGCGCCGAAGTTTCGCTGATAATAGGCGTGGCCACCCATGTGGTCGAAGTGACCGTGCGTACCGAGGACGTATTCAACATCGTTCGGGTCGAAGCCGAGCTCGCGGATATTCTCGACGCCGGTCTCGACATAAGGCTCGAACAGCGAGTCGATCAAGATCAGGCCCTCGCCCGTATCGATCAGGAAACTCGTCGCCCACTCGATACCGACGTAATAAACGTTGTCGAATATCCGGAACGGGCGAACGCTGCGTTGCAGCTCTTCGTCGTTGTATCGATCCCGGGTCGCCTGGTTGACGTAGCTGAAGTTCGTCTGCGCGAGATCCGGAAATCCTTCTACCGAGTCCTGTGCCAGTACGACGGGAACCGAACCGTACAGGAATGCGGCGGCCAGTAGTGAGCCACTTACGCGTGCGCGAACGCTTTTAATTCGCAACCTAGTCCCACTCGCGCTCGATACCGTCCGGCGACGTCAACCATCCCAGCAGACAACCGTTAGACCCGTCTCGCAACTGATGGCAGCGCATGGAAACGGTGTCGCCCGCCTTCACGGTATCTTCCGTAATCCCCTGCCTTGCGAGTCCGTTAACACCGGCCGTCTCGACGGCCCACACGACTGCTTCGCCGTCTTCACCCGAAACTTCGACGAACAACCACGAGTGCGGATTGACGAGATGGATATTCTGCACGACGCCCGTCAGGTGCTTGTACTCCGTCATCAGGTAATTGCCATGTGAGTGGTGCGCAGGCGCCGAAAATGCCGTGAATACGCCGACCAGCGTCGCGAGTGTCAATAATTTCGATTTCATCATAGCTCTCCTTGCTCAATCCCGAACGGGAGCGTCGCGTACTTTGATCGCATCGGAATAGTTCCGATAGCGAATTCGATTGCCTTCCTCGTCAATCCACTGCAACGACTGCTGGAAAAATCCTGGCGGAATCGAGTTAGGCGGCACGGTCGCCTCCGCTATATAGAGCTTGCTGTCGTGAAGGTAGATCGCCGCGTACGTCCGGGACTGGTCTTCGTTGGTAATTTGTAGCTGATGTCCTTCGATACGATCAATGTAGTGGTAGGCGTCGTAAGTGATATCACCACCGCGCTTGCGCAGATTCCACGCAGCGTACGCGATCGACGCGCGCACATCGACTTCCCAATAGAGCTCGTAGTCAGCCTCCGTACGGTCTCGCGAGGCATGTATTTCCCTGGCGTCGGTGTAGTCGACGACGGTGACCGTATAGGTCGCGCCTTCTTCTTCGTGCGAGTAGACACGCGCCGGCATAACCGCGCCGTACTCGGATTCGTAAGGGACTTCTTCGACCTTCAACTCGCCACCCGGAACGAAAATTTCGAAGCGGTCGATTTCGCTCGTGAACTTCGCCCAGTTCTGCGCACTGGCCCCGAAAGGCAGGCTCAATACGGCCGTCGCTGTGAGTAACTTCAGGAATCGCATCGCGGTTTCCCCTCAATCGTTTCAATTCTCAAATTTTGCCAGAAACGCGATTCCGAGTGGCGATCGTGGCAGATGTTTCACCAAGAATCGGAACGCGTTCTAACGCTCTGGAGCCGCCAGTGCCGCCAGATCCCGGCCAGCGGGCTCCTGATACATGTTCAAGCCGAACTCGCCGGCGACTGCCAGCAGATGATCGAAGATGTCCGCCTGGATGTCCTCGTAAATGGCCCAGTCCGTGATGTTCGTGAATGCGTAGACTTCGAGCGGGAGACCGGTTGGCCCCGGCTCCAGCTGGCGGACGATCAGTGTCATTTCGCGGTGGATTTTCGGATGGTTCTTCAGGTAGTTCAGCACGTACGCGCGAAACGTACCGACGTTGGTCAATCGTCTCAGACTGACGTCGTCGCTACTCTGGCCGATACCCGCGTTGTAGTCTGCGAGCTCCTTTAATTTGCCTTCGATATAGTCCGTCAGAAGCATGAAACTCTTGCAGCGCTCGATCTCATCCTCGGTCATAAAGCGAATCGAGTTGATATCGATGCGCAGGTCTCGCTTGATGCGTCGACCACCGCTCTCCCCCATACCGCGCCAATTCTTGAACGAATCAGTAATGAGACGATGTGTCGGAATCGTCGTGATCGTCTTGTCCCAATTCTGAATCTTGACCGTGTGTAACGAAATGTCGATGACGTCGCCATCGGCATTGCACTGCGGCATCTCGACCCAATCTCCGACGCGGACCATGTCCAGGCTGGTCAGCTGCACGCTCGCAACGAGAGACAGAATCGTATCCCGGAAGACTAGCAGCAACACCGCCGTCATCGCACCGAATCCGCTCAGCAACAGTACCGGACTCCGATCCATCAGTACGGCAACGATCAGAACGCCCGTCAGTACGAAGACGATAATCTTTGCAACCTGCAAAAAGCCCTTGATCGGCCGATCGCGCGATATCGGATACTGCTCGTAGATCGTATTGGCGGCACTGAGGAACGCGCTAATTCCCAGACTCAGCACGAGCAGCGCAATGGCGAAGGCGACGTTCTCACCAACCGTGACGACGGCATCCGGAAGCCCGGGCACAAGCGTCAAGCCGAAGTAGAAGACCATCGCGGGAAGAAGCTGCGCGAAACGCGCCACGACCCTGTGCTCGACCAACGCATCGACCCAGCGGTTATCCGTTCGCGCCAGCAGGCGCCTGACGACCCGGACAAATTGCGCCTTGAAGACGAAATCCGCGATGACGGCGATGATCAGAAGAAGCACGAGCCCGATGGAAGCTCCGGCCCAGACCGGGAGAGACAGCAGGAACTCCTGCAAACGTTCGAGTAGCGGCGCCATGGCGCGTCAGATATTAGTCACGCGGTCGCCGGAGGTCTACCGGCGTTCAGACTGACTCCGGCGCGGCCTTGAGTTCAACCTCATTGCCCTCCGGGTCTCTCAGGTAGACGGATAGTCCTTCACCGTCGGAGCCGAAGCGCTGCCCGTACTCGCCGATCTCGACGCCGTGGCGCGACAGATAGCCCGTCATCTCCGCTTCAGTAAACGGCTGGATCTGCAGGCAGAGATGATCCATGTTGCCGCTCCGCCCCGGCGGCGGATCGTAGTCTTCCCCACCCTGCATGATGTCGACGAACGAGCTTCCTGCGCGCAGGTGCACGAGCCCTTCGACTGTCCTGGAACGCCGCTCGAGCGAGCATCCGAGCACATCGCAATAGAAGCTCACGAGACTCTCGGGATCACGCGCCCGAACGACGACATGATCGAGTTTTTTAATTCTTATTGCGTCCATCATCTTCGAGGGCATTTTCCCCCGATCCGCCGGGATTCGCCAGATCAATGGCAATGGCGGCTTCTTGGCCGCGCAATTTTCATGGGCAACTTCTCGACGGAAACGAGCTTTTCACTCCAAGCTATTGACCACTCTAAAGACACGAATCGGCGACTCGCCGCGAATTGCCGTAGGCGTCGGAATGTCTCGTATAATTTCGGTTGCCAACCTACGTACGAAGGGGCTACCTCTGACGCGCGCATTCGGAACGGTCATCGCATGTGGAATGCTCGCGACCTGTTCAGTACCACCTTCTGTCCTGGAGCGGATGATTGCTTCGGGAGAATTCCGCGTCCTTACGAGAAATAGCCCCGCGACTTATTATCACGGCGCTGAAGAGCCGCTCGGTATCGATTATGAACTCGCGCGGGGTTACGCGGAATATATCGGCGTCGAGCTCGACATTCGGGTCGCCGACCGATACTGGCAGATTTTCCCGGAAGTGGCCGACGGCAATTTCCATGTCGGCGCCGCGGCCCTGACGGTTACCGAACCGCGATCCGAAATCGTCGACTTCAGCCCTGCGTATCAGACGGCCACTCACCAGATCATCTACCGCCGCGGGACCGGCATGCCCGACGAGCTGAGCGATCTCCTCGACGGCCGGCTTGAAATTCTGGCGGGATCCGCATTCGTCGGTCTGCTTACCGCCGCCCGCGTGGATTTGCCCGAGCTCACCTGGACCGAAAACCACGAGGCCGGCATCGAGGAACTCATCAGACGTGTAGCGGCCGGCGAAATCGACTATACGATCGTCGATTCGAACATCTTCGAACTCCTGCAGCACAGCTATCCGGAGACGCGAGCGGCTTTCTCCATCGGCAAGGAGATCCCGGTCGCCTGGGCCTTGCAGAAATCCGAGGATACGTCGCTCCGCGAGAGCATTTCGGCCTATTTCGCAGAAGTACAGGCAACCGGCGAACTCGACGCTTTGCTCGAGCGCTACTATTTCCTGACCAGGAAGGACTTCGACTACGTCGGCTCGCGCGCTTTCGTCCGCCATTTCGAGGCCCGCTTACCGGAATACCACGACCTTTTTCTCGAGGCCGAGGAGCGTACGGACGTCGACTGGCGACTGTTGGCGGCCATGGCTTATCAGGAATCCCATTGGGATGCCGATGCAGTCTCTCCGACCGGAGTCAAAGGCATCATGATGCTGACTTCGCGTACAGCCGGAATGCTCGGCGTGGATGATCGGACCGACCCCGAGCAGAGCATTCACGGCGGCGCCGATTACTTCGTGCGAGTTACGGGCAAGATTCCCGAGCGCATCACCGACCCGGACAGGACGTGGCTCGCAGTTGCGGCATACAACGTCGGCTTCGGTCATGTCGAAGATGCCCGGATCATCACCCAGATTCAGGGCGGTGATCCGGATTCCTGGAAGGAAGTACGGGAACGCCTGCCGCTGCTGGCAGATCCCAGCTGGTTCGAGCGCGTCGAGCGCGGTTATGCACGAGGCCATGAACCCGTCCAGTACGTCGACAACGTCAGGCGGTACTACGACATTCTGCGCTGGATGACGGCACCGGAAAGTATCGCAACGGAATTGCTCGCAAACGCGACCCTGAATTAGCCGCCTTCCCTTCTCAACGTCTCCTCGAGAAAAAGCCTTGCAGAAGTGCGCTGCACTCGTCCGCCAGGACGCCGGCCGTCACTTCCACTCGGTGGTTCAACGCGGTGTTGCGAGTCATGTCGAATACACTGCCACAGGCGCCGCAGCGCTGATCCGCCGCACCGTAGACCAGTCGCGCGACGCGGGCATGGACGATTGCGCCGGCACACATGACGCAGGGCTCCAGCGTGACGTAGAGCGTCGTGTCGACCAGCCGATAGTTTCCGAGCGCCGCGCCGGCGGCGCGTATCGCCAGGATCTCGGCATGCGCAGTCGGATCGCTCGTTGCGATTGGCGCATTAGCGGTTGCGGCGAGCACCGCCCCATCCTGTCCGACAAGCACCGCGCCGACGGGAACCTCTCCCGCCGCAGCCGCACCGCGCGCCAGCGACAGCGCTTTCTCCATAAGCGAGGTGTCGTCGTCAGTCACGCCGAAGCGCGTCATTCCCACTCGATCGTGGCGGGCGGTTTTGTCGAGATATCGTAAGAGACGCGGGAGATTCCCGGAACCTCGTTGATGATTCGATTGGAAACGCGATCGAGGAACTCATAGGGCAACCGCGCCCATCGCGCCGTCATGAAGTCAACGGTTTCGACGGCGCGCAACGCGACCACGTAATCGTAGCGCCGCCCATCGCCCATGACGCCGACGGATTTGACGGGCAGGAACACGGCGAACGCCTGGCTGACGTCGTCGTAGAGCCCCTGCTCACGCAGCTCACCGATGAAGATATCATCGGCGCGCCGCAGCAGATCCGCATATTCCTTCCGGACCTCACCCAGAATCCGCACACCGAGTCCCGGGCCGGGAAACGGATGCCGTCCGACAAGCTCCTGCGGAAGGCCGAGCTCGCGACCAATCTGGCGAACTTCGTCCTTGAACAGGTCGCGCAGCGGCTCGACGAGTTTGAGCTTCATCCGCTCCGGCAGGCCGCCAACGTTGTGGTGAGACTTGATGACATGCGCCTTACCGGTATCGGAACCCGCGGACTCGATGACGTCCGGGTAAATCGTGCCCTGTGCAAGCCACTCGACGCCCTCCAGCCTCTCGGCTTCGCGATCGAAGACCTCGATGAACTTGCGCCCGATGATCTTGCGCTTCACCTCGGGATCGGCTTCACCTTTTAATGCGTCGAGAAATTCCTGTTCGGCATCTACACGGACAACATTCACGCCGAGGTGCTCGCCGAAAGTCGCCATGACCTGGTCTGCTTCATTGAGTCTGAGCAGCCCGTTGTCGACGAACACACAAATCAACTGATCCCCGATAGCTTCGTGCAGCAGCGCCGCAACAACGGAAGAGTCCACGCCGCCCGACAGACCGAGAAGCACACGTTGCGAACCGACTTCGGCACGAACGCGCTCGATGTGGTCCGCGATGATGTTCCGGGGTGTCCAGTCGCTCGGGCAGCCACAGATATCGTGCACGAACCGCTCGATGATGCGCTGACCGTTTTCCGTGTGCGTCACCTCCGGGTGGAACTGCAAGCCGAAATAACGCCGCTCATAATCGGCCATACCGGCCAGCGGAGCATTCCGCGAAGCAGCTATCGCCTCGAATCCCTGCGGAAGCGTTTCGACGCGATCGCCATGGCTCATCCAGACTTTTAGCGGCCTGCCAGCGGAAGCTACGCTGCCGAGCAAACTATCGTCAGCTGCGATATCGACTTCCGCATGACCGAACTCGCGATGACTCGACGATTCGACGGCACCACCGAGCTTCGCCGCGAGCGCCTGCATCCCATAGCAAATTCCGAGTAACGGCACGCCCGCATCGATGACGGCATCGGCAACGGCCGGCGAATCGTCGCCGCCGACGGACTCCGGCCCTCCGGACAGAATAATTCCCGACGCGCCGAACGCCGCGAGCGCTTCGGTGGCCATGTCGTATGGGTGTATCTCGCTGTAGACGCCGGCTTCCCGCACACGCCGCGCAATCAGTCGCGTGTACTGGGAGCCATAATCGAGAATGAGAATACGAGCGCTATCCGGGGCCTGATTTTCCTCGGCGCGGACCTGTGCTTCCAACCGGTTACTCCGCTTTGCGGTAATTCGGGGGTTCTTTGGTAATCGTCACGTCGTGGACGTGGCTTTCTTTGCGCCCGGCGCCGGTGATGCGGACGAATTCCGGCTTCGTGCGGAGTTCTTCGATGTTATGGCATCCGGTGTAGCCCATCGCTGCCTGAAGGCCGCCGATCAGCTGCTGGACGATAGCGATCAGGCTGCCCTTATAAGGAACGCGACCTTCGATGCCTTCCGGAACGAGCTTTTCGAGCTCTTCGCTCGCGTCCTGGAAATAGCGATCGGACGAGCCGAAGCGCTTCGACATCGCGCCTATCGAACCCATGCCGCGATAAGACTTGTAGGAGCGGCCCTGGTAGAGCTCGACTTCGCCCGGCGATTCCTCGGTCCCTGCGAACAGACTTCCGATCATCGTGCAATGGGCGCCTGCGACGAGCGCCTTGGCAATATCGCCGGAATAACGGATACCGCCATCCGCAATCAGTGGCAGGTCGACCGCCGCGAGCGCCTCGGAAACCTCGGCGACCGCCGATATTTGCGGCACTCCTACGCCGGCCACGACTCGCGTGGTGCATATCGAGCCGGGGCCGATCCCGACCTTGACTCCATCCGCTCCGGCTTCGGCGAGTGCAACCGCGGCATCTGCCGTGACGATGTTGCCCGCGATCAACTGCACATCGGGATGATCTCGCTTGATCTGTTTTACCCGCTGGATCACGCTCTCCGTGTGACCGTGCGCCGTATCGACGATGACAACATCGACTCCGGACGCTATCAGCGCGGCTACTCGCTCCGGCGTATCGGCGCCGGTACCAACCGCCGCACCGACACGCAACGCGCCGAGTCCGTCTTTCGATGCGAGCGGATAATCTGTCGCTTTCTGAAAATCCTTTGCGGTTATCATCCCGCGAAGCTCGAAACTGTCGTCCACAACCAGGACTTTCTCGATGCGGTGCTTGTGCAGAAGCGCGAGAACTTCGTCCTTGCCGGCACCCTCCTGAACCGTCACCAACCGTTCTTTCGGCGTCATGACCGAGGAGACGGGCGCTTCCAGTTGCGTCTCGAAGCGCAGATCGCGGTGAGTAACGATACCAACGAGTTCCGACCCCTCGACGACCGGTACGCCAGAGATATTGTTGGCCTGGGTCAACGCGTTGACTTCCTTGATTGTAGCGGAAGGCGCGACCGTGATCGGGTCGCTGATGACGCCGCTCTCGAATTTTTTAACTCGCTGCACCTGGCTCGCCTGGTCTTCGACTGACATGCTCTTGTGGATGATGCCGATCCCGCCTTCCTGCGCCAGCGCGATCGCGAGGCGGGCCTCGGTAACGGAGTCCATCGCGGCGGAGACGATCGGGATATTGAGCGTTAGCGAGCGCGTGAGGCGGGTTTCGAGACTGACTTCGCGCGGCAGAATGTCAGAATAAGCGGGCCGCAGCATGACGTCGTCGAAGGTGAGCGCTTCATGAATCGTCCGCATAGCGATCTCCGGTGCGACATGCGCGAGTGAGCGCGCAATTCTACTCGCGAGCCGAACATATTGCATCACGTATACTGACGTTATGGATAATCTCGAGCTGCCTCTGACTCCGGAGCGCGAGGTGTTCTCGGTTTCTTCGCTGAATCGCGAGGCCCGGCGGCTCATCGAGGCAAACTTCGGCGTCATCTGGGTCGAAGGCGAAATCTCGAACCTGGCGCGGCCGTCATCCGGGCACCTTTACTGGAGTCTCAAGGACGACAACGCTCAGGTACGGTGCGCGATGTTCCGCCAGGCCAACCGCTCTCTGAGCTTCACGCCCGACAACGGCCAGCAGGTTCTGGCGCGCGCGCGTGTCGGCCTTTACGAGGCGCGCGGCGAGTTCCAGCTCGTCGTCGAATTCCTGGAGGAAGCCGGCGAGGGCCTGTTGCGACGCCGCTTCGAAGAGCTCAAACGCAAGCTCGCCGCCGAGGGGCTCTTCGATGCCGAACGCAAGAAACCAATTCCGACGCTGCCGCGCAGGATCGGCATCGTAACCTCACCGAGCGGCGCAGCCGTTCGCGATATCCTGACCGTCCTTCGCCGCCGGTTTCCCTGGGTACGCGCGCTGATTTTCCCGACCCGCGTGCAGGGCGAAACGGCTGCCGAAGAAATCGCCGCGGCACTCGCGCTCGCGAACCGGCGCGGCGAGTGCGACGTACTGATCCTCGCCCGGGGCGGCGGTTCCCTCGAGGATCTCTGGTCGTTTAACGAGGAGATTGTCGCCCGGGCTATTGCCGCGAGTGAGACGCCGGTGATCTCCGGCGTTGGTCACGAGATCGATTCCACGATCGCGGATTTCGTCGCCGACGTTCGCGCGCCCACCCCGTCGGGAGCGGCCGAAATCGCGGTTCCGGATCAGCTCGAGTGGCTGAGCACCCTGGATGCGTATGCGCTACGCATTGCGCGTTCGACGTCGCTTCGACTGGAGACCGCAGGAAAGCGGCTGGAAGGACTCGCGCACAGATTATCGCGCAGCCATCCCGGCATTCAGCTTCGCGAATCCACTCAGCGACTCGACGACCTCGATGTCCGACTCCTGCGTGCCTGGCGCGAGCTTCTGGGTCAGCGGCAGCGGACGCTTGCGCAAGCATCGATCGCGCTTCGCGCTGCCGCGCCGCGGCAGAGGCTGCAAGCGCTCCTGGAACGACACCGCTGGGTGGGTCAATCTCTGACGCGCGCCATGCGGTCCCGACTGGATGCGCTCGAGAACCGGCGTGCTCTCGCGACGAGAACACTCAATGCCGTCGGCCCGCGCGCAACCCTGGATCGCGGTTATGCGATCGTCTCGAGCGCACAGACCGGAGACGTCGTCACGGCAGCAAGCGACGTCGAACGGGGTACCGGCCTCGACATTCGTCTGTCGCGAGGAAGCCTGTCTGCGACCGTGGATGCAACCCGGCAGGACGAAGCCGAATGAGAACCGCGGCGTTCAGGTAAAAAATTGTGCGATCGTAGGTCGAAAGCGGTCCATATCGACGAGAAAGGAATCGTGCCCCTGTATCGATTCGAGCAAAACGTACTCGACATCCCGGCCTGAGGCTGCCAGTTTCGCAGCAAGTTCCTCCTGCTGATGCGAAGGAAACAGAAAATCCGTTTCCACGCCGACGACCATGACCCTGTCTACCTGAATCTTTGACAGACCCGCCTCGATCGTCGCGCCATGATCCGCGACGTCGAACAGGTCGCTAGCGCGCGACAGATACAAGTAGCAGTTCGGGTCGAACTGCCCCGTGAACTTGTTGGCGTGATGCTCGAGATAGGCTTCGATCTCAAAGTCGAGGCAGAACGGGTCATCGGGCTCACACTCTTCAGAAGCTCGCTCCCGGCCGAAGCGAACGCGCCACTCTTCCGCGGACCGGTAGGTAATCATGCCGAGCTTGCGCGCAAGGCGCATACCGACCAGCGGCATGGTATCGGCGTCGTAATTGCCGTTCTGCCACAGAGGATCGCGACGAATCATCTCGCGCTGGAGCGAACGCAATGCCGTCGCAAACGGGAGAGAACGCGGACCGGAAGAAATCACGATCAGTCCGCTCGACATACCGGGAAACAGGATCTCGAACGCGAGCGCACTCATTCCGCCCATGGACGGCCCCAATACGGTATGCAGTCGCTCGATGCCGAGATGCCGGACGACCTCCCAGCCACCGCGCGCGACATCTTCGAGCGAAAGTACCGGGAAGGAGAGCCGGTACGGCTCGCCTGTTTCCGGGTTTACGGACGCCGCGCCGGTCGAGCCGAAGCAACTCCCGAGCGAGTTGACGCAGATCACGAAGTAGCGACGCGTGTCGATCGAGAGGCCGGGGCCGATGATCTGCTCCCACCATCCCGGGGAAGGATCCCTGGGCGACGATGCCGCGTGAGCCGACGGTGAAAGCCCGGTAAAAACAAGGACGGCGTTGTCGCGATTCTCGTTGAGTTCGCCCCAGGTTTCGTAAGCGAGATTCGGACGCGTCAGGATTCCGCCGCGGTGCATCGGAAACTCGCCTTCCAGCGTCAGTATCTGGCGCGCATTACTCACAAAGCTGCCCTCGAACGCAATGGGGACGCAGTGTAAACCGTTCCGCGCTCCGCTTAGTAACTTCTCGGAATGAGCTAAGACGGAGTTTCGCCACGCCCCGAGCGGCCGGTCGACGTATCCGTTAATGGTCGGACCCGGAGAGTCGGTCGGTGCGAAAGCTGCCTACAAGAGTTCCAAGGGGCCGGTCGCGACTGGCGGTTGGTGGTAAATGGTCGGGCCCGGAGAGTCCGTCTCACTTAATCTCGGCTCGACGTCCGTGTCTCGCCTCGAATCGTGTCCTCGTCGCTCAACTGCCGTCCATGGCACGCTCCTCGTCTACGACGCTCGAC
>JAHEKF010000129.1 GCA_024638465.1 Rhodospirillaceae bacterium
GCGAGGTCGCCACGGCGCTGGCGCTGCGTCTGGCCCGCGCCAAGGCCGAGAAAGCCGGCAACGCCAATCGCGACGGCAACGAAGTGATTATCGGCGCAGACCAGGTCGCGACCCGCGGCGGCGAATTACTGCGCAAGCCCCTGGACCACGAGACGGCGCTGAACCAACTGCTGGCTTGCCAGGGAAAGACGGTCCTGTTTCATACGGCAACAGTCGTCATCTCTACCGAGAGCGGCGAGCAGTGTCATTGCCTCGAAGACACTGAAGTGGACTTCCTGACACTGGACGCTCGCAGGCTGGACCGCTATCTCCGACTGGAACAGCCCTACGATTGCGCGGGCGGATTCAAGGCCGAAGGACTCGGAATTTCGTTATTCAGGGCGATACGCTCCAGCGATCCGACGGCGCTCCTCGGACTCCCCATGATCTGGCTTGCTCAGACGCTTCGTGGTCTGGGCTTCGATCCGCTGGCCTCGAACGATCTTTGAACTCGTCGCAGCTCATCGGGTAACGGTGCGCTCACCATAAATTCGTCCCCGCCCTCGGGCCACGTAAACCCGACTGCGTGGGCATGCAGAAATATCCGGCGCAATCCGCGCGCCGACACGTCGGCGTTGAAAGCATCGTCGCCGTAACGATCGTCACCGGCGATCGGGTGCCCCATATGCTCGGCGTGAACGCGAATCTGATGCGTCCTTCCCGTTCCGATACGAACTTCGAGCAGCGACGCAAGCTTGCCGTAATTCTCGACGACGCGAAATTGACTGACGGCGGTTTTGCCGGCCGGATCGACACGGGTGAAGCTCTCGCCGTTACGACGTCGCAGAACGGTCAAACGGTCGCGGACCTCGGTTCGACCGTGTTGCCAGGATCCTCTCACCAGCGCGAGATAGCGCTTTTCCATGCCACCGGCTCGAATCAGCGCGTGAAGCGCTTTCAAAACGGAACGGCGTTTCGCAACCAGCAGGCAGCCCGACGTGCCGCGGTCAAGCCTGTGGACGAGGTCGAGTCCGGGATTATTGACCCGCAGACTGCGTAACGCCTCGATACAACCGAAGTCGATGCCGGTTCCGGCGTGAACCGCCATACCGGACGGCTTGTCGAGCACCAGCAAACGATCGTCCTCAAAAAGAATTCGTTTCTCGAGCCACTCAAGCCCGTCCCTTGGCAGCCGCGATTCGGGAGCCTTACGGCGCGCTACCGGCGGCAGCCGAACGCGATCGCCGGTGCGTACGCGATAACTCGCTCGTACGCGCCCGCTATTCACCCGGACCTGGCCGGAACGAATCAACCGGTAGACATGGCTCCGGGGAACCCCTTTCAGCCGGGCCAGAAGGAAGTTGTCGAGTCGTTGACCCGCGGACTCCGATTCGACTTCCGCGTAGGAGGCTCGCTGGACCTGCGCATCTTTCCGTGTCGTCGCCATACCCTGAGTCATAAAATTGAGCGGCCTGAAGGCTGTGCTATAGTACGCGAGTGGGCTTCACTACGCTGAACGACGCCACAACAGCCCAACGACTAACGTAGCGGCCACCACCATACCGGCCGTCAAAGCAGGTTTTTTTTATTTACGGCGGATCCGGAAATCCGGGCAGCCGCGATAAGGACCAGGCGATAGCTCTCTGTCGCGAAATCCCTGAAGACAGGATGATTGACAGGCGCCAGATCGAGCTCTCAGTGCCCTGGGCGAGATTGATGATACAGCCAGTACTCAACCCAACATTCCGCTGTGCTGCCTCGCAGATCGCGTTGGCCGGCCCGCCATTCGGGCTCGCCGCCAATGGATTAAGAAATTATGAAACGAATGCTAGTGAATGCGACTCAGCAAGAAGAGTTGCGCGTGGCCATCGTCGATGGTCAGAGACTCTACGATCTTGATATCGAGGTACCTTCACGAGAACAACGCAAAGCGAATATCTACAAAGGGCGTATCACCAGAATCGAGCCGAGCCTCGAAGCCGCGTTTGTAGACTATGGCGCTGATCGCCACGGCTTTCTCCCCCTCAAAGAAATTTCCAGCGAATACTTCGTCCGCGATCCGGAAGAGAAAGGCCGCATCCAGATCAAGGATGTGCTCAAGGAAGGCCAGGAGATCGTCGTCCAGGTCGAGAAGGAGGAACGCGGCAATAAAGGCGCCGCGCTGACCACTTTCGTCAGTCTCGCCGGCCGCTTTCTCGTCCTCATGCCGAACAACCCCCGCGCCGGGGGCGTCTCGCGCCGTATCACGGGCGAGGACCGCGACATCGTGCGCGAGTCGCTCGACGAGCTCGATCCGCCCGACGGCATGGGCTGTATCGTCCGGACTGCCGGTGTGGGACGAAGCATCGAGGAGCTGCGCTGGGATATCGATTACCTGCTCAGCATCTGGGAAGCGATAAAGGAAGTGGTCGTCAGCCGCCCCGCACCGTTCCTGATCTACCAGGAAGGTAACGCCATCGTTCGCGCAATCCGGGACCATTTCTCGAACGAGATCGGCGAGATTCTCGTGGACGGCGAGACGGTTCACAACGAGGCGCACGAATTTATCGAGCGCATCATGCCGCACAATCTGCGTAAGCTGAAGCGCTACGAGGACACGGTCCCGCTGTTCACGCGATTCCAGATCGAGAGCCAGATCGAATCGGCATTCTCGCACATGGTATCGCTGCCATCCGGCGGCAGCATCGTGATCGATCACACGGAAGCCCTCACGGCTATCGATATCAATTCGGCTCGCGCCACGAAGGGTGACGACATCGAGGAAACGGCCCTTACGACCAACCTCGAAGCGGCCGAGGAAATCGCGCGACAGCTGCGCATCAGAGATCTCGGCGGACTCATTGTGATCGACTTTATCGACATGGGTCCGCACCGCAACCAGCGCGATGTCGAGAACAAGCTGCGCGAGGCAGTGCGCCAGGATCGCGCCCGCATCCAGATTGGCCGAATCTCGCGCTTCGGTTTGCTCGAAATGTCGCGGCAGCGGCTGCGACCGTCTCTCGGAGAATCCACGCAATCGGTCTGCCCGCGCTGTAATGGTGTCGGAAATATCCGCAGCATCGAATCACTGGCCCTGGCTATTCTGCGCCTCGTCGGCGAGGAAGCCAGGAAAGAACGAAGCGCAAAAGTCATCGTGCAGTTACCGATCGACGTCAGTAACTACATTCTCAATGAAAAACGGAACTGGGCGCAGTCAATTCAGGACGAGAACGATGTCTCTATCGTTCTGATTGCCAATCCCGATCTCGAAACGCCGAACTATCTGATCAAGCGTGTTCGCGACGATGAGGTCGAACTTCCGGAGAACCGCGCGACCAGCTACAAGCAAGTCGAACCGAAGGAAGATATCGGTGAGAATTTGCAAACGGAGAGAGAACAGGCGCAGCCCGAACAGCCGGCGGTGGCAGGCGTGGTCGTACCGCCTGCACCTGCGCCTGCACCGCAACCCGTCGAGCGACAGCCTCAAAGACACGCGACTGAGCAGCGACGATCATTGTGGCAGGCGTTATTCGGCTGGCTGCTGCCGCAGCCCACCGAGACCAAGAAGTCGCCCGAACGGCGGTCGCGGCGCGGCCGCTCGCGCGGCTCGAATCGTCGCAGTCAGTCCGACCGAAACCAGCGCAGGAACCAGAACCGGTCGCAATCGAAGAGCGGCGGCTCCCGAAACTCGAAATCCAATCGTGAACGGTCAGCGGACGATAGCCGGGGCGGGTCTCGAAACCGCCGCTCGCGTCGCCGTCGTGGCGGTGGCGGTGGTGGCGGTGGCGGTGGCGGTGGTGGCAATACAGAGTCTCAGGCAACGAGCTCGACGTCCGAGTCTAACGCGCCGGAGCAAAAAAACGCGCAATCCAATCGAGGTGGGAAGAAGACCCGCCCGCGCCGGCAATCCAAGAAGAAC
>JAHEKF010000130.1 GCA_024638465.1 Rhodospirillaceae bacterium
TCCGTCTCGCGAACGCGCGACTGCTTCCGGCGGAGAGCAGCAATGCCACGTTCTCGGAAATCTCGCGCGCGTTCCGAATCAACCTCGTGGCACTCAGCCTGCTCGCACTCCTGGTCGGCGTTTTTCTGATTTACGCGACGATGTCGTTCGCGATCGTACAGCGTCGCGAAGTATTCGGTGTGCTGCGCGCGGTAGGCGTCAATCGCGATCAGATGTTTCTGAGCATACTTCTCGAAGCCGGAGCGATCGGGACGGTCGCGACGCTGCTCGGCCTGGCGCTGGGACATGTGCTCGCCACCGGACTCGTCGATCTGACGCTGGCGACGATAGGCGATCTCTATTTCAGCTCGTCGGTCACAGCCGTTGATCCGTCTCCGTGGATCTACTGGCGAGGTCTGGCTATCGGCATCGTCACGACGCTGATCGCGGCGATGGCGCCGGCTTTCGAGGCATCGCGAATCGCACCGTACGCCGCGATGAGCCGCGCCGATCTCGAAAGATCCGCTCGAGCATACTCGCGTTCAGGTGCCCGTCTCGCGATGCCCGTCGCGCTATTGGGCGCCCTGCTGTTCGTCGTTGCGCCGCGAAGTCTTGTCTTCGGCTTCGCGGGCCTTTTTCTCATCATCGTCGCAGGCGCCCTGCTGGTTCCGGCCGCGACGACACGGCTACTGGGGCTCGTGGAACCGGCGACGACCAGGGCTTTCGGGATTGCCGGCTCGCTGGCTGTGCGGGGAGTCTCGGCGTCGCTGAGTCGGACAGGCGTCGCGGCCGCCGCACTGGCCGTCGCAGTCGCTACCGTTATCGGCGTCGGTGTCATGATCGGGAGTTTCCGGCAGAGTCTGGTCGAATGGCTCGACGCGACACTCGTCGCGGACGTGTATCTGAGCATCTCCGACTTCGCCGAGGGCCAGGGCATCTTCGACGAGGACAGTCTCGGGGCTCTAGAGGCTCTCGCGGAAATCGATGGCATCAGTCGTTCGCAATTCTCTTCAGTACCGACAGCCACCGGGGAGATCACCATCAGGGCCGTCAGTCCGGGCCCACAGGGCTGGGGGGTTACGCTCGTCGGCGAGACCGCAGACGCCCCGCTCGACAGACTCGGTTCCGGCGAGGGCATCATCGTTTCCGAACCATACGCCTATCGGCGAGAACTCGAGACCGGTGACGAACTGATCCTTCCCGGGCCGGACGGCGACATTGCATTCCCGATTCTCGGCATCTATCGCGACTACATGACCGATGGGGGATCCATCGTGATGTCGCTTGATCTGTATCGCCGTCATTGGAACGACTATTCGCTCGGTGGCGTCGGTGTCTATTTTCGCGAAGGCGGCAATCCGTCAGCTGCTCGCGATTCCGTACAGGCATTCGCATCGGCGTCGCCGAACATTCGCGCGCGCTCCAACGATCTTATCCGCGACCGATCGCTCGAAGTCTTCGACCGGACTTTTAAAATCACGGAGGTTCTCCGCGTGCTTGCCGGGCTCGTTGCTTTTCTCGGGCTGTTGAGCGCGCTGCTGTCCATCGAACTCGAGCGATCCAGAGAGATCGCAGTGCTGCGCGCACTCGGGCTAACCCCGCGACAGATCGGCACACTTTCTCTCACCCAGACCGGGCTCCTCGGACTCGCGGCGGGAATACTCGCCATCCCGCTCGGAATCATCATGGCCGCGCTACTCGTCTACATCATCAATCAACGCTCGTTCGGCTGGAGCATGGACCTGTCTGTCGGGTTGGCGCCATTGGCGCTCGGGCTTGCGCTCGCATTCACCGCCGCGCTGCTCGCCGGCGCCTATCCTGCTGCGCGTGCTGGCAGGCACAGCGTCGCGTCCGAGCTCCGGGACGAATGACCATGCCGCGTCTGATTCCGCTTTCGATCGGCATTTTGCTTATTGGTGCCTGTAGCAGCGACAGCCTCGAAGTCGGTGACAACGATCAAAACGCCGCTACGCGTTTTCTGACCGGCGTCGCGGATTCGGGTTATGCGCGCGTCACCGACAGCCGACCGTTCGACTTCCCCAGAGATCATGCAAGCCATCCTGAATACCGTTCGGAGTGGTGGTACTTCACCGGCAACCTGGAATCGGAGCAAGGCGATCGCTACGGCTTCGAACTCACCTTCTTTCGCTTCGCGCTCGCTCCCGCCGCAGTGGAGCGCAGATCGGAATGGGGCACGCACCAGGCCTGGATGGCACACTTGAGCCTGACGGACGAGGAGCAGAACCGCTTCATCGCCGCCGAACGATTCTCTCGCGAAGCGCTCGGACTCGCCGGCAGCTCACTCGGGCCGTTCACACTGCGAATCGAAGATTGGTCGGCCGAGAGTGGCGGTTCGGAACTGTTTCCTTTGCGGCTGCGTGCCACGGACGAAGCCGGCGAAATCGACCTCACACTTGTGCCATTGAAAGGTCCGGTCGCCCAGGGCGACGGCGGCTTCGATCGCAAGGGTCCCGAAGAGGGTAATGCTTCGCATTACTATTCCTTTACGCGCTTGCGAACAGAGGGCCGGATCCGGGTGGGTGGCCGCGAAGCGGCAGTTACCGGACTGGCCTGGATGGATCGCGAATGGGGCACGAGCGCGTTAAGCGACGACCTCGAAGGCTGGGACTGGTTCTCGCTGCAACTGTCCGACGGCCGCGATCTGATGTATTACCGGCTGCGAACGAACACGGGAGAAACGAGCCCTTTCAGCGGCGGCTCGATCGTCGACCTGGAGGGAAACCGCGCCGCCCTTGCTGCCGAGGATGTTTCGCTGCAGATTTTGGATTACTGGCAGAGCGGAGCTACCGGATCCCGCTACCCGGTTAGCTGGACGCTGTCGGTGCCGACGTGGCAGCTGAGCTTCGAGATCCGGCCGCTGCTCCCGCAACAGGAACTCGACCTGGCCGTACGTTATTGGGAGGGCGCGATCATCGCGGAGGGCACGTCGCTTAGCCCTGGCGTGAACGGCCGCGGCTACCTCGAACTCACTGGTTACTGATTCAACATAACTCGCTATATTTCGACAAGTACGCGCCTTCGCAGAGAGTACGAATGGTAAAATCGTGTTCGAGTCACCGGAGTGTGACAGTCCGATAATTAAAACAAAGAAGACAGGGACGATGATCGACAACAAGAATAAATCTTGGCGTGTCGGCGAAGACGAGACAGGCCGAACCGTGCTGATCTGGGACACCGATTCTCGGCAGGCGAAGACCAGGCCGGAAGATGATCGCGATCCTCTCGCGCAGACCTACGATTTCCTGCAGGCTCTGGAAGTGCCGGATCTCGCTCTCGAGAACGAGAAGCAGGACGACGGAAGCCGAAATCCCTACGACAGCGATGTCTAGGCCGTTATCGCGGGTGCAGCCAATCCGGCAGGAAGCCGCAAGCGTTCTCCAAATAAAAAACCCCCCGACTCTTCGAGTCGAGGGGCTTGGAATAAAATCCTGGCAGTGACCTACTCTCACATGGGGAGACCCCACACTAGCATCGGCGCTGAGCGTTTTCACTTCCGAGTTCGAGATGGGATCGGGTGGTTCCCGCTCGCTATAGCCGCCAGGAAACTGGTTCGCGATCCTGTCGAAACAAGATCGCTGAAACTGGAATGATCCGTAGTCGCACAAACTTCTTGGGTGTTATATGGCCAAGCCTCACGGGCAATTAGTACTGGTTAGCTTCATGCATTACTGCACTTTCACACCCAGCCTATCAACGTTGTAGTCTTCAACGGCCCTTCAGGGGGATCGAGTCCCCAGGGAAACCTAATCTCAGGGGGGGCTTCCCGCTTAGATGCTTTCAGCGGTTATCCCGTCCGTACATAGCTACCCGGCAGTGCCACTGGCGTGACAACCGGAACACCAGAGGTACGTCCACTCCGGTCCTCTCGTACT
>JAHEKF010000066.1 GCA_024638465.1 Rhodospirillaceae bacterium
TCGACATCGGTGGTGAGACCGGCTCGACGTACACGACCACCCAGGCCGACGTCGGCGCGACCCTCAATGTGGTCGCAAGCTATACCGACGACCTCGGCAGCAATGAATCCGTCAGTTCCTCGCCAACCGCCGCGGTCACCAACGTCAACGAAGAGCCTGAAGCCGCGGATGATAGCTTCACCACTACCGAGGATTCGCCGTTGACCATCAACGTCGCCGAGGACCTTCTTGCAAACGATACGGACATTGATGGTGATGTGCTGTCAGTGGTGTCGTTCAGTCAGCCGCTCAGAGGCACCGTGAATGACAATATGGATGGCACGTGGACCTACGTTCCGGACGCAAACTTCAATGGAACCGACACGTTGACCTATACAGTCAGTGATCCCTCTGGCGCGACATCGACTGGAAGTATCACCATTCTCGTAACTCCCGTGAATGATGCGCCGATCATTACTTCAGGACCACTGCAGACCACCGCAGAAGGTGAGCTAGATGTGATTGACTTGATCTCGTTTGACGCGGAGGGCGACATTCTGGAGTTCAGCTTGTCCGGCGGCGAAGACGCAGACAGATTCCACGTGGACAGCAACAGCGGATCTCTTAGCTTCGCAGGCGCACAAGACTTCGAGTCGCCGAGCGACAGCGATGGGGACAATGTCTACGAAGTAGTAGTGACGGTTCGGGACGGAAACGGTGACTCGACCGATCTTCCGATGCAAGTGACGGTTACGAACGTTAACGAAGCGCCGATAGTAGACGATGTGGTTCTCGGTGGAAGCGTTGACGAGAGCGTACTTGTCATCGGCGAAGTCATCGCATCCGACCCCGATGCGAACGATCCAATATCGTTCGAAATCGTCGTTGGTAACGAGAATAACTTCTTCGACATCGATCCTAGCCGTGGCGTTATTACCCAGGTAAGCGGATCCGTCCCCACTGGCACATACAGTCTGGAGGTTGTCGTCACGGACTCCCATGGAGCGAAGGCCACGGCGATCGTAAACATTCTGGTTGACGGAGATACTGCTCCCGATAGTACATCAAGCGCGAATGCAGGTGACACCGGAAAGGATATTACGCCCGTCAGTGAAAACGTAGCCCCATCCGAAGATGCCGAACTGTCGGATGTATCCGATGTAATAGAGACGACCGATCCTGCTGTTTTCGGCTCCTTTGGACCGACCGTAGATACCGACAGTGGATTTGAAGCTTCGAACTTCGGTACTGCGTTGCCCTTATCGACCCGGGTCACAATTATCTTCGATAGGCCCAGCACCGAGAATGATTTGTCGGAACTCCTGGTAGACGAGTATCAGCAGGAAGTCGTCAGCATAACTATGCCGATTTCACCAGATCTCGCCGACGCGCTTGATGACTTCGTGCGGAGTAATGAGCCTGGAAGCAGATTGAATCTCGAAGTCACCGGAGTGGCGGCAGCATCAATATCACTCTCGGCCGGCTTCATCACCTGGATGATGCGAGCGGGATCTCTGCTCGCAAGCATGGTCACGACGAAACCCGTCTGGGCCAGACTGGATCCTTTGCCAATCATCGCTAAGGAAGACAGGGAAAGTGACGACAATATGGATAACCCCATTACAGACGCGGATACGGCAGATGAACTCTAATGGACAGCTGCCTGCCGGAAATGTATCGATTATGGAGCTAAGCTCGTGAAAATTTCGCCACAGTTTCAATTGACGATTGGCCTCGTTGCGTTAGTACTCAGCACGGTATTGGTGGCCGATCTGGTCGGCTTATTGCCACGGTCCGAAGCGCAGCTTCGGGACTCACGTAGGGTGCTGGGCGAATCCTTTGCTGTGCAATTATCAAGTGCCGCTTCCAACGGCGGTGATCAATACATTGAAACCGTACTCGAAGAGATCGTGCGTCGGGATGGCACAGTACTTTACGCGGGTCTGTTTCGCGAGAATGGCCGCGAACTGGCTTCGTTCGGTTCTGCGAAGTTCGATGCCAATGCGAATTTTGATTTCTCATCGTATGACAATCTGGTAATTCCAATCTACCAGAGAAACGTTAAATGGGGCGAAGCTCGATTGAGCTTCGCGCAGAGCGAAGACTTTGCGCTTCGTTACATTGGTATCCCGACCGAGACGTTGCTCTTCGTGTTATTCCTGGGCGCAGCATGCCTAATTACGTTCAGCCTGTTTATGAGAAAAGCGCTGGCCGAGCTAAACCCGACAAAGGCGGTCCCGCAGCGAGTCAACGCTGCGTTCGATGTGCTCGCTGAAGGTGTATTGATCATCGATGAGCAACAGCAAATTGTTCTTGCCAATCAATCTATCGCGAAGCGTCTTGGCGAAGAACCAGAGTTCATGATTGGTAAAAACCCGGATTCGTATCAATGGGATCTTTGCGGTGACGATCTTGAGGAGCTCCCCTGGCAAACTGCTATTAAGCATGCGGAACACGTTGTCGGTATGCCGCTCAAGGCCCAAGTAGACGATGAGCTTATTGCGTTCACGGTCAACGCCGCACCTGTGGAAGATGGACAGGGCGGACACAAAGGCGTATTGATCACGTTTGACGATGTGACGCCGCTAGAATCAAAAAATACTGAACTAGCAAACATGCTTGCAGAGCTTAGCGTTACACAAAAAATCATAGAAGATAAAAATCAACAGCTCGAATTATTGGCAACGATCGATCCGCTAACTGGATGTCTCAATCGTCGATCCTTTATGTCGAAATACAAGGAACAGCATTCGCAGGCAAGGAGCACGGGTGCGCCTCTGGTCGTATTTATGGTCGATATCGATCACTTCAAACAAGTAAACGACAACTATGGCCATCCGGTAGGCGACCAGGTGATCAAGATGGTTGCCGGGACGTTGCAGACTCATTTCAGCCGTCAAGAATTCGTCGGTCGGTTCGGTGGCGAGGAATTTATCGTTTCTATTCCAGGCCTTCAGCTCAGAGAAGCGATGCGAGTTGCGGAGCGACTTCGGATCGCCCTTTCTGAGCTTGCCAATCGAGATGAATTGCCGCTGACTACCCTGACCGCCAGTATCGGTGTAGCGAGTCTGGATGAACAAGAAGTCGACCCTGAGGAATTGATCGATCGGGCCGATCGTGCTCTCTATCAGGCCAAAAATACCGGGAGAAACAAAGTCTGCCATTTCGACCCGGACTACGCACCCGTGGCGAAAAAGCAGCCTGGTGATACCGAGCCTGCCGAACGCACAGGCTCCGGAAAAACAGTTATCGTCAAGACGCTCAAGTCAGAGCTTGAAAGCATGCAGAAAATCGTTCGGAAACAAGCGAACGAAATTACGCACAAATCGATGCACGATGAGTTTACCGGGCTACCTAATAGATTTCTGCTGCAAGATCGTCTTAGCCAGGCCATCAAGCTAAGCGATCGCAACGGTAATATGACGGCTGTAGTCTCGATAAGCCTATCCGGATATCAGAAACTCGATGATCTCCTCGGTCATGATGCGGCAGATGAAATGATCAGCGAGGCAGCAAGGCGCGTTGAACGTGTAGTCCGCTCTGCAGACTCCATTGGAGTCGCGTTTAACGAGCAGGCTCTCACATTTTCGCGCATAGCCGACAATGAGCTCGCGATGCTGATCGTGGATCTGGATGCCGTGGAGTCCGTTCCAAAAATCATTAGCCGAATTACACGCGCGCTCGAGAAGGCTTTCATTGTGAACGACAATGAATTCTTAAATGATGTCTATTGTGGTATCGCACTTTACCCTCATGATGGAAATGAAACGGACGTTCTGATTCGAAATGCTAGTCTTGCGCGAAGTTATGCGAAACATCGAAGTCCACGATCGGACAACGCATATTTTTCGAGAGATATCGATGAATTAGCGACAAAAAATGCGGCTATTGCAGTCGAGTTGCGTAAAGCAATCGCCAACGATGGTCTGAACGTTATCTATCAACCGAAAGTCAATGCTGTAACGAAGCAGGTCACGGGGATAGAGGCGCTGGCGAGGTGGACCCACTCCGAACTCGGTGATATCGGCCCAACGGAGTTCATTACGATCGCAGAGAATATTGGTGTAATAAATCAGCTCACTGATTGGGTTGTCTCCCGAGTTTGTGAAGATATTTCCGATGTGGATCTGGGCGGATTGCGCGTGTCTATTAACGTCTCGCCACTGGAGCTGCATGACGCAGGTACCTCAGATCGAATCCTAAATATCGTTCGTGAAAAAGGTGTTTCTCCAGGACAGTTGGAAATCGAAATTACCGAGTCTTCGATTCTCAATAATTTCGATATGGCACGAACCATATTAAAGAGATTCCAAAACGAAGGCGTCTTAGTCGTTCTCGATGATTTCGGCACCGCCTACTCGTCGTTGAACCTGCTTATTGAAATTCCTGTAGATATAATCAAGATCGATCGAAGTTTTGTCGCGGAAATTCATAACGCGCATGACAACAAAGCTGTAGTTCAGGCGATTATCCAAATGGCGCGTACCATGGGCAAGCGAGTCGTCGCTGAGGGAGTCGAGACGGTTGCGGAACGAGACTGCCTGATCGATCTCGGCTGTCGAGAAATACAAGGTTACCTGTACTCGACTCCGCTTACATTCGAAGATTTGCAGGCCTATATCAAAAAATTCGGCGTCTATAACCTGTCGAGCCGAACCGCTCTAAATATTCTCGAGAAGACGGCTTAAGATCTCGATGAAAGCGGGTCGAGTTTTCTCCCGGTTCGTGTCTGAAACGTAGGAGAATTCGAATACGGCGTTCTCGTCGCTAACGAGTAGATGGATTTTTCTATCTCAGATAGTTTTGACCAAAATACGCTCCGCTTTCTTCTCGGACGCCGAAAGCACCTCGAAGCGATACCCTTGCCACACGATCGAATCCCCACTCAGCGGGATACGACCTAGTACTTCAGTTACCAGACCGCCCGCGGTCGTAACACCGAGATCGGGATCCCACTGGAATCCGAAGTGGTCGCCGATTTTTCGCATCTCGATAGATGCGAGAACTTCGAGCGCGCCATTCTCGCGCGACCACATCTCCTCGATCAAGCTGTCACTTTCGTCGACGATTTCACCAACGACTTCTTCAAGCACATCTTCCAAAGTCACGATACCTTCAACGCCACCGTATTCGTCGATAACGATGGCCATATGACTTCTCTTGGTCTGAAAATCACGGAGAAGACTCGTTAGCGATTTGCTTTCCGGGATGGTTAACGGTTCCCGAAGCAGAGCGTCCCAATCAACGTCTTTATCGGGTCTATCCTGAATCTGATACAGGAGCTCCCGGGCGAGGACGATTCCTGTAACGGAGTCCAAGTCGTCCGTCTTCGCAAACGGGAGGCGACTGTGATTGGAAGCGCGCAGAATTCGGAGATTTTCGTCCAGCGTTTTTTCCGCTGAAAGAAACGTGACATTTTGTCGCGAAACGATCACATCCTGGGCGCGAAGCTGCCTAAGTCGGGTGGCACCCACAATCATCCCGGCGGTACTGGCTCCGAATATTCCTTCACTGCGCGCGAGCGATGCCAAGACCTGAATTTCGTCAACGGATGTTGCGGGTCCGTCGTTTTTTCCTCGCAGTGCGCGGGAAATGTAACTAGTGATCCATACGAACGGGCGCAGAACCACGACCAGGAGCTGAATGCTGAAAGCGACTGGGCCCGCAAGTAGCTTCGCGTGGGTCACGCCAACTGTCTTCGGGATGATCTCCGTGAACAGGAGTACGGCCGTAGTGAAAACGATTGTAAATATCCACAGCGTTTCTCGGTCGAAAGCGTTTGCGTAGGTCGCGCCAGCAACCGATGCTCCAACTGTATGCGCGATAGTGTTGACGATTAAAATCGCCGCGATCGGAATATCGATATTTTGCTTGAAATCTCTCAGCAAACGGCCAGAGCGCTTGTTGTCCTGAACGAGCGTTTCGACGTCGGCTGCGCTCACCGACAACAACACGGACTCCATAATCGAGCAGAGAAACGAGACGACGAGTGCTAACGAAACGGCTGCAGAGAAGGTCAGCATAAAGCTCTCCTGAGCTGACTCAGAAATATAAAGCAAGGAAGATTGTTGCGGAGCAGACTACCGGGATCAACTAGAGATCAGCGATCGATCGGGAACCGGTGGGTCGCCGCCCAAGGCTTGGATAAGCGCAGAATGAGTTATCGACTTTCGGATCCGAGAAAGAAATTCTTTCCGTCGGGTGTCGTAACGCTCCGGCCATTGACCACGGGTTCGCCGCTACGCGCGCGGTAGCCCTGTACGATCACTTCGGTTCCTGCGGGAAAATCCGTTTTTCGGAGCCCTCTCCGCAGGAGCTGCGTAGCGCCACCGGCTTCGATCGCCCAATTGGTCGTAGTGCCGTCCGGATTCTCGACATCTATATAGAGCCACCCGTGCGGGTTGACCCAATCCATACCGGTCAATATGCCTTGCAGTTCGATGGGTTTTTCGATATCGAACTCCGCAGCGAACGAGTGATGCGCTGCGACCGGTATCGATACCAGTAACAAACTCATCGCCCCTAACGTACCCAACGCGCGATTTCTCATTTCATCGACTCCCATGTAAACCGTTTAGCTACTCTCAATCCGGGTTAGCGGACCCGTTATTGGGGAGGAGTAACTCCTCTGTACCATTGATACCCCAAAGCGCGCAGGGAGGCGAGTCCCTCGATATTTCCTTCGAAGCAAGCTTCCTCCCAGATTTCATCCCCATAAGGGTCCTCGAAAGCGGGCGCACCGATCGCGACCGCACTTGGAACACGGGAGGCTCTCAAATTCGGGCCCGTACCCGGGCGCCGCCGCGGAAAATTCATCGTCCAGGGTTGCGTGTAGATTGAGGGATCCTCGATGGTCAGCTCGTAATCGATGGTGTTTTCATCAACGCGTCGCCAGCGCTCAGTCATGCGCGTATTCTCGGTGTAGAAATGTCCGGTGCTATCGAACCAACCCATGCCATTCAGGTTGGTCACTTCCACGACGAGGGTATCGCCGTCCCAACGGCCACGAGAATTGCCGAACCATAGCTTCACATTGTCTTCGATCGGAGGGCGACCATCCGTAGGGATCACCCGAAAACTTTCTTCTCCCAGCATATAGACGACGCCAGGCTGCTGAACGATTTCTACTGAGGCCAATGTAATTCTCGGCATGTAAAGAAGACAGTAGGCCGAGGGATTGCTGTAGAGTCGCTCGCCGGACTCGCCCGGCCATCCCCGCCCGAGACCGGCCAGAATCTCGTTCCGCTTCGCCATCGCCCAATCCGTATACGGAATCTTTCCGTCGGGCGGATCCGCTAAAAAAGACTCCTGAGCCGGAGTCGTGACGTCAACGAATTCGTGATCTTCGATATAGCTCAGACCATCCCCTCCAGGGCCGCTCCAGAGCCCCCCTAGATCGGGCACGCCGTCTGCGGTTTTTGGCGCGTCATAGGGCGCTAGTGCTGCCTTCTCGACCTGCCAGGTAGCCGCCATCGGGATCTTCGGCGCGTCTTCGAGCCAGAAACCCTGCCCGTTGGCGTAGCCGGCAGCCAGCAATAATCCTGCGGACAACACAGTGAAAACGAGCATCGCGATCAGAGCTTTTCGGTTCACCATTCACCTCGTTCGCTGGAAGTCATGTTTCCCGGTCATTCCTCGTGAAAAATTGGCGAGTCCGGATTGTCCCATTCCTGATCGAGAAGGTAGGCAGGGCATTGATACTCGAGTAGCTCGGCATCGGCTTCCTGGCGCCTGTATAGCGGCATTCTGATAGTCCAGGCTCGCGAAAAAACGTCGGGATCCTCGATGGTGGCCTCGTAAAGCAGATGATCCGGACTCATCGGCGTGTAGCGTTCTACAACATGTAGCGCTTCGCTGTGGTAGTTCCCCGCCCGATCGAACCAGGTCTGGTCGTTGAAATGAATCACATCGACGACCAGTGTGTCGCCATCCCAGCGACCGCGTGAATCTCCCATCCACCACTCGATGGGCCCGGGAGGATGTGGATTGCCATTCATGTAGACGTATCTGATCGTCCGCAAGTACTCGTAGGCGAAAGAAACCTTGTCTGCTTGCTGAATGATCCGAAAAGGATAGGGCATATACGTGATGCGAGGGACTCCGGGAACGTAGCATTTCGCCTCGGGATCCAGCTCGGCACGGTGTTCGAAGTTCGTTTCCCTTCTGGCACGCGCGCCAGGCAGGTAGGGGATAGTTCCACCTTCCACGACGCTTAGGCCGGCCGGAATTCCCAGGCTCGCGCCGTGAGCCTCGAGGTCCCATGCTGCCGTATTTACGACTTGCCAGATACCCTGTAGGTCCGGGTGGCCGTCGGGAGTACGCGGCGGCACAAACGATGGCTCGGTCTGCGGGCTTCCGGAGATCGGGACCACGAACCCAATCGCCGCCAGCCGGACAAGCCATCGCGCCGACGAACGTCTCACTGAATATCCCCCCGATCCAAAAGCGCCGGAATGATCATAGGAGATTGATTCTCAAGCGGTCAAGCAACGGCCGGCACGGAAGCCGTTGCGTACGCCGGGCTACCAATCACTCTCGCTTCAGTGCGGCGTTGGCCTTCAATCACTGTCCGGCGCGAACATCCGGATCGTGCCGTCCATGCGTGAAGTTACGAAGATTTCGCCGTCGTTCCCGCGACTCAGATGCAGATCGGCTCTCGCGGCGGTCGCGCCGTTCGTCCGCTCAATGAGGTCGCGGAGAGAAACGTAGTCGCGTCGCCCCTCACTATTGAGCACATAGAGCTGAATCTCCTCGATCGGCGCGACCGTCATTGGCACACCGTCGTCGGCCGCTTTCAGCGCGGCGGTATCCGCAGCAAACAAGCGCCCGCGCACCAGATCGCCGAAGACGAATTTACCCTGCAGCGCTTCGACCCGCCCGTGATAGGTAAACCCGGCCGTGATGGCCTGACCCTCGCTATGGTCGTAGATCGCAACGGGGTAGGTAAAAGGATCGTCTTTCGAACCGTCCAGGACGTCGGCCGGAAGCTCGTAAAGCTGGTTCAGTGCGCCGCCAGGCCGGATCATGCCGTTCTCCCAGTAGCCTTCGCGCATCATCCAGCCATAATTGCGGCCTTCGTGAACGATATTGATTTCTTCAATGTGGTTCATGCCGACGTCGGCTGCGAACAGCGTGCCATCGGTCAGATCCCATGAAAGCCGATGGGCGTTACGGAATCCGTAGGCGTAGATCTCGCCGAGCGTTTCCGGGTCACCGTCAGCTGCGAAACGATTGACTTCTGGAATCGTATAATCGCCCAGCCCTTTTTGACCGCCTGATTCGGACGGGCTCCTGGGATCAATACGCAGGATCGCCGTGACGATTGAATCCAGACGCTGCGTCTGGCCAGGGTTCTCGGCATTCGGCCCCAGGCCGTTGCTGAACCCGAGATCGCTCCCGCTGGTGTACAGCAGTCCATAGTCTTCGTCGCCCGGCTCGGCAGTGGGGTTGAAGCCGATATAGCCAAACGGATGGGAATAGTTCGTAACAACCTGGCCAACACGGAAAATTTCTCGCTGCGTTCCAGAGAATACGTCCGCCGATGGATCGTCGGCGCGCCACTCCGTAATGATGTCGTGAGATGTCACGTCGGCTTCCGCGAAACCTGGTGGTATGAAGTCCAGACCGTGGGTATTTCCGGCAGCGGTTTCACCATGAACGGTGTAGAAGAGGCCGTTCGTGGCAAAGTCGGGATGAAACTCGAAACCGATGAAGCCGCTTTGATTTCGGCTGTAAATGACATTCGTGAACGCGGCGCCGACATCCGCATACAGGCTCGGCTCTCGCCCTTCACCCAGCAAGTACAGGAAACCGCGTGAGTCATTCGCGAAAAGTCGCCCGTCGCGGGTCTCGCGGACGAAACTTACGCGTGCCCAGCTTGCGGGATTGCGGTCCTGTTCAGGCGGGCGATAGCTGCCGGTATAGGGCAGGCGGGCAACGTCGACGATTCGTACGGAAAGACCGCGCTTCTCGACCGGTGCCTTGATCGGGTCAGACGTAATTTGCGCGTTGGCTCTGGCCGCGAATCCCGGTACCAGCAGTACCACAGCGACCGCCAGACTGAGGATGCCGCAGGTGGCCGGAATCGCTTTTTTCTTGCTCATTTCGGGGTTCCAATTGTCGTTTGCTCGATCTTACCTTGGCCGAATCTGATTCAGTAGGCTCATGCAGCACCCGTCCGGCCCCATCCTCGGAACCCGCTCGACTCGCGAGAGAACTATGATCCGACATGAGAGAAGTCCTATAACATACTGATTGATATAAAGTCATATTGGGCTTTGGCTGCGATATCGACTTTGGCGAAGCCGTCCGGTCGCGCGCAGCGCGATTCCTGTGGCGACGACGCGACCAATCGGGGTTTTCGGTAGACTTCGCCAATCGATTCTGACGAAGTCATCGAAGTGGCCTACATTTTTAATCAGGACGACCTGCCGCGTCTGCTTTCCACGACGCCCGGTCGAGAACGAATCTTTTTCGTCAGCAAGGAACTCTCCGACACCGACTCCATGCTGGCCGGCGTCATGCGCTACACCAGCGACGCTGCCTCACCGTATCACCTGCACGAGAACTGCGAGCATTTCTATCTTATCTTCGAGGGCCACGGGACGTTCGAATCAGAGGAGGGTACGATCGATCTCAATCCCGGCGATCTCGTTTTCATCCCTCCGGAAGAGAAACATCGTCTGAGCGCTAAAACGCCGCTGTTCTACTTCGAGCTTCAGGCACCTAACCGCTTTAAAACCAAAATTCTCGATGCCGGCTCCGAGGCCGATCTGCTCTGGAAACGGGTAGACGGTAAGGTCTGGGTGCAAAGCTAAACGCGTTCAGGGGTCCATCGGATGCCGATTACCTATGTAGAAACCGAGAAACTCGCACGCGTCCCGGCGGCCGGGAACGGCGGGGTGTTCGCGGAAATCGTGAACCGCGATCTTTGCGGTGCCGAAGACGTATCCGCCTCGTTGCGATGGCTCGAGTGCGGGGAATGCCTCGTCGCGGCGCCTTTGTCCGATCACCACCAGCTCGTCTATGTCATCGAGGGCTCCGGCAAGATCGAACTCGACGGTCAGAGCTATCCGGTTGAAAGCGGGGCCGGCGTCTACCTTGCGCCTGAAGAATCTGCGCGGGTACGCGCAACCGGCAAAGCAACGCTGAAGCTGCTTCATCTCCTCGCAGCACGCTGATTTCACACCTGTCTTCTGCCGGTAACGCGCATCGCTGAGCTACACTAGCCAGTAGAGCCAACGGGCGGCGGAGCGACGCTACCGTCACCCGCCGGACACAAAAAAACATGTTCGACAAGGAGTAGACCATGAAGGCATTCTCGATCTTCATCGGCGGAATTGCCGTTGGACTGGGCGTTCAGTACGCGATCGCACAGGGGCAGAACAACGACATCGTCAGAGTGAATCACGTCGGCCTGGCCGTCCCGGATCTCGATGCGGCGGTGACCTATTACACCGAGACGATGGGATTTCCGGAGGTATTTCGCGTAGACACTCCGACCGGCGATGTCGCCCTGGTCTACGTACAGGTCAGTGAAAACACGTTTGTGGAGATTCAGCCGGTGAACGAGAATCGCCCACAAGGTATCAGCCACTTCGGCGTGCACGTCGACAATATGGACAACGTGATCGAGATGTTTCGTTCGCGCGGCGCCGAGGTTGAAGACAGCCGCCTGAGCAGCACCAACGCCATTCTGTCGAACATCTACGATCCATGGGGAATCCGCATGGAGCTTGCCGAGCTACCTCCCGAATCGCTGCACAGGCAAGCGATGGACGCGTGGCGCTGAGACCGGGGTTCGACCAGGGCCGATCTTACCGGCCGGCTTCGACAGCACCGGCCGGTACGTCGTTGACACCCGAGGAATGGCTGTGCGAGAGTGATTCGGATGCCGGGAAGCCGCATAGACTGGCGCCACCGGCCTTTCGACTCGAAGAAGGGGGTGGTCGGAATGTTGAACCGGTTTGAGACGCTGCATACGGCCCTGAGGCTCGCAGCCGTCTCGCTAGTGGCAATTCCTGGCTTCGTCCAGGCTCAGGACGAGAATTCTTTCCCGGCCTACACGCCGCCCAGGACCGAACACGGTACGCCCGATCTGCAGGGAATCTGGCAGTCGTTTACGACAGCCAACTGGAACATCGTTTCACACTCGGTGGAGCCGGGACCGTTTCCCGAGATAATGGGCGCCTGGGGGGCATTGCGGGCCAGCTTCGGAATTGTCGAGGGCGATGAGGTCCCTTACCAGGACTGGGCGCTGGAAGAGCGCCAGCGGAACTACGACAATCGCACCGTAGTGAACGTCACGAACGATCCGCGACGATTCGATACCGGCGACCCGGAAATGCAGTGTTTCCGTGCCGGAGTACCACGCGCGAACTACATGCCGTACCCGTTCCAGATCTTTCAGACGCCCGAACAGATTCTGATCGTCTACGAGTACAAAGGGGCGTACCGGACTGTCTACATGGACTACGATCGTCCGCGGCTCGATGCTTCCTGGATGGGGACGTCGAACGGCAGCTGGGACGGCGATACCCTGGTCGTCGATGTGGCGGGCTTTAACGATCACCTGTGGCTGGATCGTGCTGGTAACTTCGCGAGCGATACACTGCACGTCGTTGAGCGCTGGACTCGCGTGAGTCCATACCATATGCGCTACGAAGCGACGATCGAAGACCCGAACGTCTACACCCGACCCTGGAATATCAGCTTCATGCTATATCGCCATGTCGAGGCAAATGCCGAGCTTAAAGAGTTCCAATGTATCCCGATCGTCGAACCGATGATGTACAAGCCGCTCGGGTTTTACGAAGAAGATGTCTCTAACGACTAGGATGGTGTGAGGTGCGTACCAAACTGTCCACGAGTTTTCTGTCAATTCTGGCCGCAACCGCGTTTAATCTCGGCATTCCGGGCCTTTCAGGCGCGCAGGAACTTCCACCGCCGTCGGCGCTGATAAATCAGGCGTCAGAGGATACCGTCGAGGCAGCTCGCGCGGCTTCTCCGCACACTTCCGAATCGACCTATGAGTATTTCCGGGAAGATGCGGAAACATTTATCGCAGATGCAACGCAGCGTATGTGGGATCCGACGGCTCCCAGAGAGCCATCGCCACGAACGTCCTGGGGAGATCCCGATCTCGCCGGCTATTGGCTGAATGTGGCTTACGTTCCGCTGGAGCGGCCCAGCGAGTACGCCGGCAAGCCGCTTTATACTGAAGAGGAGGCCGTAACCGCCTTCGTCCGCTGGGCAACGCAGGACGCTGCCGTTGATCCCGCAACCGTCCACTATGACTGGACGGAGTTCGGCATGGACAATTGGCAGAGTCCGATCCGCCCGAACCGGCGAACGTCGCTGATAGTCGACCCCGCCGATGGCCGGAGACCGGCGTTGACGCCGGCCGGTCAAGCGCGACTTCAGCAACAGGCGCGCCGCCACACGCTGGAGTCACGCGGCCTTTATGAGCGTTGTATCCAGGGCAATCAGGGCCCACCCCGCGTACCGTTCCTGCAGAACACCGGGCAGTCGCAGATTATCCAGACCCCGGAATACGTGATTCTGTTGACCCAGGCGAACAGTGACGTCCGAATTTTTCATCTCGACGGGGCTGCACATGCGCCGGACAGCGTCCGCAGCTTCCTTGGCGATTCGCGCGCGCATTGGGATGGCGACGCTCTGGTCGTAGAAACAACGAATTTCCATGCGAAACGCAAATGGAATGGTTCGGATGAGAATCTGCACCTCGTGGAACGCTTCACGCGCGTCGCCGACGACACCCTGCTTTATGAAGCGACGCTAACGGATCCGACGACCTGGGTTTCCCCGTGGTCGATAGAAGTTCCCTGGCCGATGATGGATCCGCCAGGGCTCTTCGAATTCGCCTGTCATGAGCAAAACTATGGCATTATCAATGTGCTTAGAGGGGCCAGAGCCCGCGCTCGGGAATACGAGGCGGCGCAGCAGGCCGAGTCACGGTGAGGAGAGGTCTATGAAGGCAGCTATCAGCGTTTTTCTGACGACGCTCGTCGGTCTGGCAGCCGGCTCCGCGCTCGCGCATCATTCGTTCGCTGCAGCCTACGATGAAAACCGGCCCCTGAACATGCAGGGCGTCGTGACGCAGGTAGAGCTGACGAATCCACATTCCTGGCTCTGGGTCGATGTGACGAACGAAGACGGCACCGTCACGAACTGGGGCTTCGAGGGAGGCCCGCCCGTCAATCTGTTCCGCCACGGACTAACCAAGGACACCCTGCCACCGGGTTCGGAAATCAGGGTCTTTGCCTACCAGGCAAAGAGCGGCGAGAACAAAGGCGTCGCCGTTTTCTTCGAATATCTCGACGGACGAAAGATCTTCATGGGTGGTTCCGCACCCGGTGCGGACGGCAATCCGCGTCCCGGCGACCCCCAATAGGTCCAGACCGTTCTCGAAAACAGGCGGCGTGATCGGCGCACGCCGCCTTTTCCATGTCTCTGTACAACTTTCTTGAATGGCTGGCCACAACGCCTGCCAGTATTGCACTGCACGAGTCGCGTTACCTGTATCTCGTTGTGCTGACGGTCCACGTCCTGACGCTTTTTCTTTTCGTCGGTGCCATTATTCTTCAAAGTCTTCGGCTGCTCGGATTCGGTCTGACCGGCGTCGCGACATCGAGCCTGCTTCGCAGACTCCGTCCCTGGACGCTGGCGGGATTCGCGGTGATGGTCACGTCGGGCTCGCTGCTGTTTTTCGCCGCACCGGTCGATAAATTCGTGAACTTTTTCTTTCGAGCCAAACTATTACTGATATTCCTGGCCGGCGTTAACGTTTTCTTCTTTAACCGAACGATTTATCGACAGATCGAGACCTGGGATCTGGCGACCAGACCGCCGCGCGCTGCAAGACTCGCTGGAAGTATCAGCCTGATCCTGTGGGCCGGTGTGATCACGGCCGGCCGAATGATTCCTTACCAGGCTTACTGGTTCAACTGATGTCGTTGCTCGAGATTTTCTACGCGGTCGAATACTCGCCGTTGCTGATTGCGATGCGGAGCTCGCCCTGGCTCTTCCCTGTGATTGCAACGATTCATCTGTTCGGTCTGGCAATGATCGGTGGCGCCGTACTGGCTTTTGACCTTCGACTACTCGGAACGGGGCTCAAGAACCAGAGTCCGCGCGAACTGGCGAGACAGACATATCCTCTTCTTTTGACCGGCATCGCGGTAATGCTGGTGACCGGGCCATTTCTATTCATGTGCTTCGCCACGAAGTATTATTATCTTGCCGCATTCTGGATAAAACTCGCGGCATTCATCGTTGTGCTGTCGCTCACACTCGCAGTGCGACGCCGGCTGAAAGATACTGACGACGACCGGTTAGTGCTGGCCTGGCGCAAACCGCTTGCCACGACGTCATTACTCTTGTGGTTTACGGTCGCACTCGGCGGGCGACTGATCGGATTTCCGTGAGCTTCCCGAAAGGATCGGTATGCGCAGCCGGATCTGCGTTATCGCGGATTCGTGGCATCACCGCTTCTCGGTCTTCCGCAGGGAATCGCCGTGAGCTTCTAGCTCGAAATCGTCAGGACCTTGGCACCGCGCATATGGCCGCGCCGCAGATCTCTCAACGCATCGTTCGCCCGCTCCAGAGGGTATAGCTCTACCTCGGGAC